>JAHLFN010000067.1 GCA_018883725.1 Candidatus Fusobacterium pullicola
TCATAATGGTTCACCTCCTAATCAAAAAAGTACTTAAATAGTATATCATATTTTTGGCAACAAAAAAAGACCTTCTTCAAATTTTTTGAAGAAAGTCTTAGTTTTTTAATTATAGACCTGAGTAGTTACAAATCTGAATTTGATATAGCTTAACTACCTAACTATTAATTTATTTAGGAAAGGGAGAGTGCAAATTCTTAAATTGCAAAACTCCCCCTTCTTTTTCTATTCTTCCAATTTTTTCTTTACATAATTTGGTAATACAAAACAAGCTCTTTGTATTTCTGTATTATAGTATTTTGTTTCTATTCCCAACTTATCCCAATTCTCAGTGCTACAATCCTTTATTGGATCATATTTCTTTGAAGCAAAACCAAATAACCAATGCCCAGAGGCATAAGTTGGCTGATGAAATTGATACACCTTAGCTATCGGAAAAATATGTTTTATTTTATCATGAGCTTTTTTCATCTCTGTAGCATATTTCTCATAATAAGGTGATTCGTGCTGATTTACTAAGATTCCATCCTCTTTTAAGATTCTAAAGCAATCTTCATAAAATTCCTTACTAAAAAGCCCCTCTCCAACTGAAATCGGATCAGTCGAATCAACTAATATCAAATCATATATTTTATCTTTACACTCTTTTACAAATTTTAATCCATCTTCAAAATAAAGTGTTACTCTCCCATCTGTCAGTTTATCTGCAGTAAAAGGAAGGAATTTCTGTGAAAGTCTAACTACTCTTTCATCTATCTCTACCATATCTATTCTCTCTATTGAAGAGTATCTAGTGAGCTCTCTTACTGTTCCACCATCTCCTCCACCTATTACCAAAACATTTTTTATATTTAAATTAGTGCACATAGGCACATGGGTTATCATCTCATGATAAGAAAACTCATCTTTCTCCGTTATCATAATAAGTCCATCTAATGTAAAAAATCTTCCATATTCATTAGATACAAAGAAATCTATTTTTTGAAAAGGAGTTTGCTCTGAATAAATGTGCTCTTTTACCTTTATAGAAAATTTTGTCTCATCTGACCAATTTTCACTATACCATAAATCTAACATACTTCCTCCTCTACTACCTCTGGCTTAAAAGTTATCTTTCCTAAATCTCTATGTGAAAAATTCCTAATCTTTTCAACCATTCCTCTTGGAACTTCAATTGACTCACTTCTATCAGCTTCAAATACATCCTCTAAAAATTTAAAAGCTGTCCAAGGATTTATCTTATCTCCACAAGTAAATACATCAACAGCAGCATATCCATACTCAGGCCAAGTGTGTATAGCTAAATGTGATTCTGAAATTATAACTGCTCCAGATACTCCATACGGGTTAAAATGATGAAATACAGATTGGACTATTGTAGCATTAGCCACCCTTGCTGCTTCATTCATTCTCTTTTCAATAATTTCAGGATTTTTCATTATCTCCTCATTACAGTTGTAAAATTCAATTAAAATATGTCTTCCAAGTGTTTCTAGTTTCAATTTTCCCTCCAATATACCAGTATAATTATAAATTAAATTTTAAAATTAATATATTTAACTTTGTAACAAAAAAATATATTTAAAATTAAATATATTAAACTAAGAATATAATATAATTTTTTTATGAATTTGTCAATTGATTTTTTAGATCAAATAGAATATACTATAATTACTCAATATAAAGGGAGATTTTAATATGAATATAGGAAAAAAAATAAAAAGATTGAGACAAGAAAAATATCTAACTCAAGATGAACTAGCGAGTCGTTGTGAATTATCAAAAGGATTTATTTCTCAAGTAGAAAGAGATTTAACTTCTCCATCTATTACAAATTTAGCTGATATTTTAGAGGGATTAGGAACAAATCTTAAGGATTTTTTTAGTGATGATACTGATGAAAAAATTGTTTTTAATCTTAATGATGCCTTTGAAGTTATTGACTCTAAAATGAAGTATAAAGTTGAATGGATTATTCCAAATGCTCAAAAAAATCAGATGGAACCTATTTTACTTACCTTAGAAGAGGGGGGAAGATATAAAGAAGAGATAGCCCATGATGGTCAAGAGTTTGGATATATACTTGAAGGAGAGATTAATATTCATTTAGGAGAAAATATTTTTAAAGCTAAAAAAGGTGAGTCTTTTTATTATAATTCAGGAAAAAATCACTATCTCTCTAATTCTGGAAAAGGAGTTGCTCAGATCCTTTGGGTTTCTACTCCACCATCTTTTTAATGTAATTGTAATAACTCTCAGCTACTCTTTGTTAAAAAAATTAGAAATTATTTCACATTATAATTGGTAGCTGAAAGTATTTACAATTTTATTTTATATTAATCTTGATTATTCCAACTCTCTACTAATTTATTTAATAATCTTTTTAAATCCTCTTTTTCCTCTTTTGAAAGTCCAGCATAAAGTCTTTCAGCTCTATTTTTACATCCACAGTTAGCTACTTTTTCTCTTCCTAATTCTGTTATTGATATAATAGCTTTTCTTTTATCCTCTTCCGATTTTGTTCTAACTATCATACCTTTTTCCTCTAATTTAGCCAATAACTCACTGATTGATCCAGATTGAATCTCTAAAATATCTTGTAGATCTTTTTGTGATATCTCACCTTGCTTTGCTAAAATTTTTAAAATTTTTCCTTGACCTCTTCCCTTATGATGAACTATATAGTGGTTACATTTTCTTATTAATTCTGATAATTCATCCATTGGTAGGTGCTCTCTATGCTTTCCACATCCACACCCATGTCCATGGTGATGACCATGATGATGTCCCTCTCCACTTCCACAACATCCTTTTTTCTCTTCTTTTTCCTCTGTATCACTAGATTTTAATATTTCGAAAAATCTGATACCTCTTCCACACATTAAAGCAGGGATATGACACCCTCTTCCACATTGGCTACAATTTGTTATTCCTTTTATATTATCCATAATACACCTTCTTTTCAAAATTTATCTTGGTACCTTGATATTATGATAGCATTTTATTTTTAATTTGTCAAGGTACCTTGATATTAAAAAAAGAGTATGAAACTACAAATAGCAATTTCATACCCTTGAAAATATTAATTAATCTAATTGAGCTAATATATCATCAGCTATATCAAAGTTTGCATAAACCTCTTGAACGTCATCTAAATCATCTAAAGCATCATAAAGAGCCATTACTTTTTTAGCTGTATCTAAATCAGTTATCTCTACTTTATTTTCTGGATTCATAGCTATCTCTGCCTCTTCATAGTTATATCCAGCTGCTTTTAAACTTTCTAATACATTTTGGAACTCTGTATAATCAGTAATTACTTCAAATACTCCATTTTCTTCAGAAACATCTTCTGCTCCAGCTTCTAAAGCTGCCATCATAAATTCATCTGCATCTATTCCTTCAGATTTTACTGTAATTACTCCTTGCTTTTTGAACATCCATGCAACAGCACCATCTGTACCTAAGTTTCCACCTTTTCTTGTGAAAGTCATTCTAAGTTCAGAAGCTGATCTGTTTTTATTATCTGTTACTACGTCAACTATAAAAGCTGTACCTACTGGTCCATATCCTTCATATCTCATCTCTATGAAGTCTACTCCTTCAAGCTCTCCTGTTCCTTTTTTGATTGCTCTTTCTAATATATCCTTAGGCATATTCCCAGCTTTTGCTTTCTCTATTGCAAGTCTTAATCTTGGGTTGAAACTAGGATCTCCTCCACCTTCTTTAGCTGCGATTGTTAACTCTCTACCAAATTTAGTGAATAATTTTGCTCTTTTTTTATCTTGAGCTCCTTTTCTGTGTTGGATATTTGCCCATTTACTATGTCCTGCCACAATAAACCTCCTAATTTTTTTCTTATATTAGATTTTAACATATTAACTAAGTTTTTTCAATACTTCTTAACTTTTAAAACCTCATTTTTAGTAATTAATATATTTACTTTCATATCATGTTCTTCACTCGGAACTTTTTCAACTAGTTGAATATCAAATATTGGAGCTATCTTTACAGAATTAGTATGCTGTATAAAAAGTTTGTCATAATACCCTTTTCCATATCCCAGCCTATTTCCATCTCTATCAAAAGCTAATCCAGGGGTTACTATCAAATCTAACTCACCCATATATATCTCCCCTATAGGCTCTCTTATTCCAAAGGCTCCTATTGAAAAACCAGTTCCATACTCTATCACTGATAATGTTCCGTCCTTCTCTACTCTTGGAAGATATAGTTTTTTACCATTTTTCAAAACTTCTTGATTAAAATTTTCAATCTCAATTTCACTTCCAAAATTCATAAAGGATAAAATTTTGTTAGCTTTCTTATATTCATCTAATTCTAATAACTTTTTACATATTAATATACTTTGAGATTTTCTTTCACTCTCTGGAAGAGAATTTCTAATTTGTTTTATACTTTTTCTTAATGCCTTTTTATCCATCTATCTTATCCAACTCTTGTTTCAAAATTTTTAAATCATTCCAAAATTCTAAAGCAGCCCTAGATTTTTTACCATCTTCATTCCTAGATTTTTTTACAAAATTCACATCATATGTAATGAAAAGTTTTATTCCACCAATCCATTCTAAAATCTTTCCTCTCTCTTCACCCAATTTTACATCTCTACCTAATAAGTTTTCAGCAACTTCAGCCCCTAAGGCAACTATTATCTTCGGTTTTATTAGGGCTATTTGCATATTTAATAGTTCCTTTAATTGCTCTTTCTCCTCATCCATAAACTCTGAAAACTTGCAATCTCTCTTAGCTAAAGTAGTAATATAGTAATTCTCTGGTTCTATACCTTCAATATCACAAAGTTTTATTAAAAACTCTCCACTCGAACTAGGTGCAACTTTTAAATCCTCATTTTGATATAAATCTGGGTCATCTCCTATAAAAAGTATCTTCCCCTCTCTATTTCCACTTCCTACAAGTACCTTTCTCTCTGCTGTATCCCCATATGTTTTTCCTAATATTCCTACTTCAAATTTTATCTCTTCCCAAAAATTATCTATCTCTTCCAACTTTGCACCTCCTATAATTCGAATAATTCAGTAGCCATATCCTGTCTAGCTAATTCGTACTCTACTCTTATTCTATTAGCTCTTAACTCCTGAGCTACAGTATCTCTTACAATATCTGGATTATTACTATCCTTACTTATATGAGCTAAATATATCTTTTTCAATTTTTCATTATACATCTCTTTAATAAATTTAGCTGCTTCATTATTTGATAAATGCCCATTTCTACTTTTAACTCTAGCCTTTAAATCCCAAGGATAACTACAATTCATAAGCATATTATAATCATAATTACTCTCTATTACCATTATATCTGCCTCTTTAAAGTTTTCTCTCACTATATTATTTACATACCCTATATCTGTAGATATAGCAGCTATTTTTCCATTTTGAGACTCAATCCTATAACCTACTGTTCTTTGAGCGTCATGCATCACATCAAAGGGCTTTATCAGCAAACTATCATTTATTATAAATTTCTTATTATCTATAATTTTTAAATTTTCGGTGGAAATCTTTCCAAGCTTAGCCTCTCCAGCTTTAAAACTCTCCTGAGTAATATAGATTGGTATATTATATTTTCTTGATATAATTCCAGCTCCCTGTATATGGTCAATATGCTCATGGGTAATTAAAATTCCATTTATATCCGAAAGTTCTCTTTGAATAGAATTTAATCTCTCCTCGATTTTTTTACAACTAAATCCTGCATCAATTAAAATTTTTCCATTTTCACTCTCTATGTATGTGGCATTTCCTCCACTTCCACTTCCAAGTATCGAAATTTTCATCTATTTTTCCCTTCTAAGACTATAAAATCTAAATATTATCAATATATAATTTATACCATAAAAAACAACTTTTGAGAATATTTTAATTTAGCTTGCTATCTTTAAAGCTAAAATATTTCTAGAAATTTTTTCTATTCTGTAGTATAACTTATAATGTAAAAATTTAAAATAATAAGATGTCTGATTTTTTAAAACTTTTACTATCAAATATATAAGGAGTTATAAAATATGTTCGGAACAATTGTTAATACTTTAGCTATAATAGCTGGTTGCTTAATAGGGGGATTTATAAAAAAAGGGATCCCTCAAAAATATGAAGAAGCTATGTTAAATGCTTGTGGTTTAGCTGCTTGTGGTATTGGATTTAGCTCAGTCATATCAAATATGAATAAAAGTGGATATCCGGTGCTTTTTATTGTCAGTTTAGTTATTGGATCTGTAATAGGAACAAAATTTGATTTAGATGATAAAATACAAACCCTTATAAAAAAATATGCTAAGGGAAATCTTGGAGAGGGAATTGTAACAGCAGCTCTTCTTTTCTGTATAGGCTCTCTTTCTATAGTCGGATCTGTAATGGCAGCCTTAAAAAGTGATTATACATTTTTATTTACTAATGCTTCTTTAGACTTTGTAGGTTCTGTAATATTCTCCTCTACCTATGGAATAGGATTAATTATTGTAGCACTTATTCTATTTTGTTGGCAAGGAAGTATCTACTTCCTTACTAAATATATTTGCCTAGATTTCTTTAGTGAAGAACTAATAGTGGAGCTTTGTATCGTTGGTGGTTTTTTAATTGTTGCAACAGGACTTGGAGTATTAAAAATTAAAAATATAAAAACTTTAAATCTTCTTCCAGCTCTATTGATACCTATTCTATTTTTTCTAATTAAAAGATTTTTATAAATTTGAAAATTAGCTAAAAATAAAATTCAAGAATGACAAAATTCTCTTTTCTTTGAATATAAGTCATTCTTGAATTATTTTAATTTCTTATTCCATCTTTTTTGTTAGCTTATTTATACAATCCCAGCTCATATAACCATGTTAATGTTTCTTTTTCCCAAGACTCCTCATTATGAGCTCCATCAACCATCATATGTGGAAATACTGTTACTCCTTTTTGAGAAAATATTCTTGTAACTATCATATTTTTTTCAGTTCCTACTGCTAATTGCTTTTTGGTATGAAATTCATGATTTCCCCAACTTATATAAGCCTTTGTTTTCTTATGAATTTTAAACTTTGAAATATCATCTACTAACTTTTTAAAAATATGATCATAAAAAGAAGATACACATATTCCCATTGAGAATATATCTGATCTTGCCGCTAATCCATATACAGACATCAGTCCTCCCATTGAACTACCACCTAAAGCTGTATACTCTCTTTCCGGTTTTGTAGGAAATTTTTCATCTATATATGGCTTTAATACATTACAAATCCACTCTATAGTAATCTTTCCTAGTCCTGTTACCTCTCCAAAAATCTTATCATTAAAAGAGTACGGAGAAAATTCACATAATCTCCTATTTCCTTCATGATTACATTCCAATCCAACAATTATAACTCTTTGTTTATGATTATCTAATACCTCTTTTATCCCCCATGATTTTCCATATGTAGCATCTGAATCGTAGAACAGATTATGTCCATCAAACATATATATTACCGGAAATTTTTCATTTAGTTGAATGTCATCTGGTAAATATATGTGAAGCATTCTATGAAGATTGAACGGTTCTATATATATTCTCTCTTTTAATACCATAACTAACTCCTACACTACAAATTTTAAAAAGTAAGGGAATTGTACTTTCCACCAAGGCCAATCATGGTCTACATCATATCCCCAAAAATCTATCCATACTGGAACTTGTAATCTATCAAATTCTACTTTTAAATCGGCAGTATCCTTGATACACTCTTCTTCCCATCTTCCTTGACCACAACATAGAATAATATCAGAATTTCTATATTTTCCTAAAACCTCATGATTCCAAGGTATATTTCTCATATAATCATTTGGAGAATTTTCATATATTGTTCCATTATTATAGTTTGGGAAGAAATATCCAGCATGGTATAGTCCACTTAAAGCTATCACTCCATTAAAAACATCTGGACGACGTAAGAAAAAGTTTAAAGCGTGATAAGCTCCCATACTACACCCAGTAGTCATAAATTGACAGTTATAATCTCCAGTTCTATCTCCATAAATCTGTCTAAATTTTGGTATAGCCTCATCCATTACATATTTGAACCATCTATCATGTTGAGCTATTCTATTTTCATAGTTTTCTCCTAATCTAGACCAAGACTCACCATCTATACTATCTACACAAAACAGCATAATCTTCCCTTGGTTTATATATTCAGTTGCTGCATCTACCATTCCAAAATTATAGAAATCATAAAACCTTCCATCTTGAGCTGGAAAAACAACTATTGGTCTTCCACCATGACCATATACTAAAAATTCCATCTCTCTTCCTAAGTTGTGACTGTAGTGTCTATAATGATTTACATGCATAAAACTCCCCCTAATATTACATTTTTTTTAAGTAAAAATCAATAAACTCTATAGCTTGATCTTGCTCTGGAAATCTAGCTGTCAACATATCATTTCCCATAGCTCCAGATAATACCTCTGGCATTCTCTCTTTCATTACAATATTGTTCCCATATTTACTCAATACACTATCTATACTATGAACATAATTATAACCATCTCTTCTAGCTGCATATACGCAACAATAAGGTCTTGATTCTTTATCAAAATACCCCTCATTATATGTTACCATATTTGCCCAAATTTGATATACATCTATATCATTAGCATAGTTCATCATATCTGGTGTATATCCTCCAGGTGGACGCATATTCACTTCTAAACCTATAATATCCCCTTTTTTCCCTAATCCTGGCTTATCTTCAAGTAACCTAAAAAATTCACAATGGAAAACTCTACTATTAGTATCAAAAGTTTGAACAACTTTTCTTCCAGCTTCTTTTAAATCTTCTGGAATCTCTCTATATGAGTAATACATTACATCCATTCCATTATTTACTATATCCATTATTGGTACTGGATATACATGAGCTGTTTCAAATATAATTTCTTTATCTCTTCCAGCTATTCCATCATAAGAGAGTAACTCACCATTTACAAACTCTTCCATGATATACTGTTCTTCTCCTAAATTATCATAGAAAAATTTCATCTCTTCTTCATTTTTTAATTTATAAGTAGCTGCTGCCCCTACCCCATTATCTGGCTTAACAACTACTGGAAATCCCACTGATTTTATAAACTTTTTCCCCTCTTCAAAAGTTGTTACTAAATGGTATCTAGCTGTTTTTACTCCAGCCTTCTTATAAAATTCCTTCATTTTGCTCTTGTATTTTATTCCAGCAATTTTATCATTTCTTAATCCTGAAGTAATATTAAAGTCTGTACGTAGTTGTGCATCACGTAGTAACCAATACTCGTTATTTGACTCTAACCAATCTATCTTTCCATATTTAAACGCAAAGTAAGCACAGGCTCTATACACCTCATCGTAATTTTCTAATGAAGATACTTTATAATACTCATTCAACGAACTTTTTAACTCATCACTTAAAAAGTCATATTCTGCATCTCCTATTCCTAAAGTATTAACTCCATTATTTTTTAATCCTCTACAAAAGTTCCAATAACTTTTTGGAAAATTTGGTGAAATAAAAATAAAATTCATAAAATCCCTCCCTATTATGTTTATGAATATTTAGTTATTAAGATACAATATATCACACTTATTTTATAAAGTAAAGTTAAATTTAACTTTAAATAAAATTATTAAGAGGTTATTACAAGTTCCCACTTATAATAACCTCTTTGTTATTTTATTAGCTTTTATTTAGCTACATTTTCAACCCTTGAAAATGATATCTTTCTTCCCTCTTTTCTCCAGTTAGCATATTCTGCAATACTTGTAAATAAAACATCTGTAGATGAGTTAAGTGCAGTTTCACAAGAGTCTTGAATAACTCCTATTATAAATCCTACTCCAACAACTTGCATTGCTATATCATTAGAGATACCAAATAGACTACATGCTAATGGAATAAGAAGTAATGACCCTCCAGCTACTCCAGAAGCTCCACAAGCACTTATAGCTGATAATATACTTAATAATATTGCCGAAAATATATCCACTTGTACTCCCAAAGTATGAGCTGCACTTAGAGCAAATACCGATATTGTAATAGCTGCTCCTGCCATATTTATTGTTGCTCCTAAAGGAATTGAAACTGAATATACATCTTTATCTAAACCTAATTCTTCACATAAACTCATATTTACTGGTATATTAGCCGCAGAACTTCTTGTAAAAAAAGCTGTAACTCCACTATATTTTAAACATTTCAATGTTAATGGATATGGGTTTTGTCTAATCATAACCCAAACTATAAGAGGATTTACAACAAAGGCTACGAAAGCCATACATCCAAGTAATAATAAAATTAACTTTCCATATGCCAATAAACTAGCTAATCCATTTGTACTTAATGAATTAAATATAAGTCCCATAATACCTATTGGAGCACACTCAATTACAGTTTTTACAACTTTTAAAATAACCTCTGATATATCAATTACAACACTCTTCGTATTTTCATTTCCCTCTCTCAAGAAAAATCCAAAAAGAATACTCCAGAAAAGAATTCCTATATAATTTCCTTTAATAAGAGCATTTACTGGATTATCTACTAAGTTCATTAGTAATCCTTTTAGTACTCCAACTATATTTCCAGGAGGAGCTATACTACTCTCACTGGCTTTTAATATAAGATCTACCGGAAAAATAAAACTTCCTATAACAGCTACAACAGCTGCTAAAAATGTTCCTAGTAAATATAACACTATTATTGATTGCATATTTGTCTTTTGTCCTTTCTTATGCTGAACAACAGCAGCTATAACCAAGAAAAAAACAAGTACTGGAGCAATAGCTTTTAAAGCACTTACAAATAAATCTCCAAATATTACAATTCCACTAGCTTTTTGTGGAGCTACTATAGCAAGAAATATTCCTATTACCATACCAACTAGTATTCTCTTTATTAAACTAATTTTAATCCATTTTTCATATAATTTTATCATAAAATCTCTCCTCTTATGTCTTCGTTTTAGAAACACGTGTCTTTATATAAGAAACAATATATCATAAACTTTTAATTTATGCAAGTAATTTTTATAAAAAAAAAGAGAATTATTTTTATATCATCATGATATTAGTAATAATCTCTTTTTTTATTTTATTTTTTATTATTTATTTTTCTTTTTTAGTTAAATTTTTCTTTAGCCAATCTTTTCCTTCAACCATTCTTGTAACTAACATTGCTGCGACTGTATCTCCGGTAGCATTTATCATCGTAGCTGGAGGATCTACTAAATATCCTATAGTAGCTATTATTGGAAAAGCTTCTGGTGGAAACCCATACATAGCAACTATCAACATCTCTCCTATTAGTCCTCCACCTGGTACTCCTGACATAACTACTCCACCTAAAATAGAAAGAAGTAAAGCACTTACATACGTTCCTACTCCTTCAAAAGGAATATTAAAAATTCCAAATAAAAAAGATATCTTTAATATTGAACTGAATACTGTTCCATCCATATGAGCTGTAGCTCCAATTGGTAAAACTATCTCTCTTATATCTTTGGGTACTCCTATCTTCCTAGCTGCCTCTAGGTTTACTGGTAAGGTAGCTATACTACTTTGAGTAGCTACAGAAGTAATAGCTGGAGAGATTAAGTTTTTCATACTCTTTACTCCCTCTTTTCCAGCTGCTATATATCCATAAATCGGAAACATTATCAGAAAATAAGCTAAGCAAAGTGGGTAATATATTATCATAGCTCTCGTATATGAACCTATTAATTCTTGTCCATACTCTCCTACTAATGCTGCAAAATAAGCTCCTAGTCCTATTGGAGCATAGTACATCAATAGATTTATCATCTTTAAAAATACTTCTGCTAAAGCCTCTAAACCATTAGCTATAATTTTTCCCTTCTCACCTATCATATTTATACAAAGTCCAAAAACAATAGAAAATAGTATTAATGGTAACATATTTTCTCTTGATATTAATTCTGGAAAATCTCTAACCGTAATAGCTTTTACAATTTGATCTCCTGTTTGAAAAGGTTTTAAAGTTTCATTTATAGAAAGATTCAGATTAACTCCTTGAGCTGGTGGAAATATATTTACTACTATAAGAATAATTATAGCTGCAATAAATCCTGTTGAAATGAATACTAATAGTAAGTTACTTAATATACTTTTCAATCTTCTCATATCACTCATACTTGAGATAGAACTACTTATTGTTGTAAAAACTAATGGTACAACTATTGTAAACATTCCATTTATAAATAAATCCCCCAATGGTTTCAAAACTTTTGCTTTTTCACCAAAATTAACTCCTATAAAACTTCCAACTACTATAGCTCCAATTAAAATTATTGAAAATCTATATGCTTTCCAAACTTCTTTTTTATCCATTATACTCTCCTATAATAAAAATTCTCCTGTACAGATGGTTTCAGCACTTCCCTTCATCAGAATATTATAGTTACTATCTAACTCGACAAAGACCTCTCCACCCTCTGTTATCATTTTTACTCTATTTCCATTTATTTTTCCTAATCTATGAGCTATTGCTGCTGCTGAACAACATCCTGTTCCACACCCCAATGTTCTTCCAGCCCCTCTTTCCCATGTTTTTATAATAATATTTTCATCATCTATTACTTGAATAAAATTCACATTTGTTTTTTTAGGAAATATATCTGTTCTATACTCTATAATCTTACCTAATTTATCTATATCATATCCCTTATAATCATCTACTAAGATCACAGTATGTGGTACTCCCATTAATACAGATGATATCTCAAGCTCTCTTCCTTCAACTTCTACTCTCTCCTCTAATACATGCTCCTTTGCTATATTACAAGGTATTACTTCCGGTCTGAAATCTACCTTTCCCATATCCACAGAGATATATTTTACCTTTCCATTTTCTATTGTTAAATTTATATACTTTATTCCAGCATCAGTTTCAACAGAGAATTGCTCTTTCTTTACAATACCATTATCATAGATAAACTTTGAGAAACATCTGATTCCATTTCCACACATCTCTCCTCTTGATCCATCAGAGTTGTAATAATTCATCTTTATATCTGCAACCTTACTCTCCTCACAAGTCATCATTCCATCAGCACCAATACCAAAATGTCTATCACATACTTTTTTAGCTGTGCTACTTAACTCTAACTCTCTATACTCTAAACCATTTATTAAAATGAAGTCATTTCCTGCTGCTTGTAACTTTGAAAATCTCATATTTTCCTTCCCTCTCTTCTCTCCATAATTAATAAACTCTATTAATCTTACTATAATATTTTAATAGAGTTTCTCTTTTTTTACTATTATTCAATTTTTTTATTTTTTCATTCATATTTTTTACAATTAAATTTATTAAATAAAGGATTTTTATTATATTTAATATTCATAATTATAGAATTACAACTCTATAGCTAAATCATTTTTTACTAAATCTTCAAAACTTTCTCTTCTAATTGCTAAAGAGCATTTACCATTTTTTACAAATACCACTGCTGGTCTCACTATCTTATTGTAATTACTTGACATTGAATATCCATAAGCTCCAGTTGTTGATACTAATAGTAAATCCCCTCTCTCTGCCTTAGGCAGAGTTTTCTCTTTTATAATCAGATCCCCTGATTCACAACACTTTCCAGCAACTGTTACTACCTCTTTTTCCTCTCCATCTAGTCTATTAGCAATAGTTGCTTCATATTCGGCTTGATATAGAGCTGGTCTTATATTATCTGTCATTCCACCATCTATAAACATATACTTTATTCCACCATATGTCTGCTTTACTCCTCCAACAGTATATAATGTACTTCCAGCATTTCCAACTATACTTCTTCCTGGTTCTATTGAAACTTTTTCTATGTCCAGATTATACTTTTCTAAACTCGCCTCCAAATGTTCTATCATACTTCTCATAAAGTTTTCAATATCTACCTCTACATCATTCTCTGTATAATAAACTCCAAATCCTCCTCCTAAATTTATCTCTGGTATCTTCACACCTAAAAGCTTAGATATTCTCTTTGTCTCTAATATCATTGTTTCAATCCCTTCATAAAAAGCCTTTGTATCAAATATTTGTGACCCTATATGGCAGTGAAATCCTAAAAATTCTATATTTTTATCTTTAACTATTTTTTCAACAATATCTACTATTTTTTCATCAAAAATTGATTCTCCAAACTTTGATGAGTGTTTAGATGTTTTTATATACTCATGAGTATGAGCATCTATCCCAATATTAATTCTCAACAAAGCTTTTATCTTTTTTTCTTTTCTTTTACAAACTTCAGATAGATTATCTATCTCTAATTCATTATCTATTATTATACTTCCAATTCCATACTCGACACACATCTCTAACTCATCTATAGATTTATTATTTCCATGCATATGTACCCTTTGCATATCAATTCCACTAGCCTTTATAGTATATAGCTCTCCACCTGATACTGCATCTATATCCATATCATATTTTTCTACTAATTGACACATTGCCTTTGCTAAAAAAGCCTTTGAAGCATAAACTATCTGTGTCTTGAATTTTTCACTTCTAAAGTTCTTTTTGTATTTTCTCATATTCTCTTCAACCAATTCTTGATCCATTATATATAATGGAGTTCCATACTTCTGTGCAAGTTCTGTTACTTTTACTCCTCCTATTGATAAAACTCCATTTTCATCTCTCATTGTTCCAAAAAATCTCATATTTTCCTCCAAGTTTTTTATGTATTTGATTCTATCTAACCAACTATTTTTATAAACTAAAAAGGATAGCTTTATTAAAAATTAATTTGAGTTAAAATACTCTCTTTAATTTTTAATATCTGCTATCCTTTTACTTTTTAAATAATTTTTTAATAAATAAAAAAATATATAATATTTATTATAATTAATTTATAATAGTATTAGATAGCTCTCCATTGAAATTTTCAATGACAGTAAAGCAGATCTTATCTGAATTACCAACAAAAATCCTTTGACCTTGATTTTCATTTCGGCAATCTCCCCTTTCATATCTCCTCAAAGTCTGTCAAACTCCGAGATACTACTTATGTCAATTGCACCTCTATCATTTTTGCTATTATATAACATATAATATTTCAAGTAAAATATATTTTATATATATATTATTTTACTTTTTATAAATATTTATTACTCTTCCTAGACTTTCACTCGCATATTCTATATTTTCTTTACCATTCAAAATTGCATTCTCTAAAGTTTCTACTCTCGGAAGTATTGGTAATATAGCCGTAAATCCATATTCATAAAGAAGATTTACATCACTTCCTATATTTCCTGCAAAGGCTATTACTGGAATATCATATCTTTGAGCAACTTTAGCTACTCCATATGGTGTTTTTCCAAATCTAGTTTGACCATCTATGCTTCCCTCTCCAGTTATAACTAAATTTGCTCCTTGAAGTTTCTCTTCTAGTTTGCTATACTCTATAACTATATCTATACCTTTTCTTAATTCTGCTGATAGAAAAGCCATTAATCCAGCTCCTAGTCCCCCTGCAGCTCCTGCTCCTGCTATATTTTCTATATCTACTCCTACATCTCTTCTAATTATTTCAGCATACTGTTTCAAATTGTTATCCAATATTTCTCTTTGTTCTTCATTAGCTCCCTTTTGTTTTCCAAAAATATGAGATGCTCCTGTAGGACCAGTCAATGGATTTTGTACATCACAAGCCACTATTATTTTTGTATTCTTCAATCTTTTATCTAAATTAGAAATATCTATTTTATCTAATTTAGATAAGGCTCCTCCACCAAATCCTATCTCTTTACCATCTATATCTAAAAGTTTTCCACCAAGAGCTTGTATCATACCTGCTCCTCCATCATTGGTTGCACTTCCTCCTATTCCTATTAAGATAGTCTCTACATTTCTATCTAAAGCCGCTTTTATTAACTCTCCTGTTCCATATGTAGTAGTTATCATAGCATCTCTTTTGTCTCTTGGAACTAATTCCAAACCACTTGCTGCTGCCATTTCTAAAACTGCTATTTTTTTATCTCCAAGTATTCCAAAACGTGCCTTTCTCTTTTCTCCTAATGGTCCAGTTACTTCTGTTATATAAAACTCTCCACCTGTTGCATCAACTAATGATTGAGTTGTTCCCTCTCCTCCATCTGCCATAGGAACTAACACACATTCTAAATTTGGAATAACCTTTCTCAATCCTTTTTCTATTGCTATACAACACTCATTTGCTGTCATACTCTCTTTAAATGAATCTGGTGCTAATACTATCTTCATCATACTCTCCCTCTTAGAATAATACTCCATAAATTATTGCTGATACAACTGCTAAACTAAGTCCAACTAATGATTCAAATGGTATTAATGCTAACCTCTCTTTCATCTCCATATTCACACTTCCACCTGTTGCATGGAAAAAACTTCCATGTGGTAAATGATCCAAAACAGTTGCTCCTGAATGTATCATTGCTGCAGCATTTACAGGTAATATTCCTAAACTTAATATTGTTGGTCCAAAAACTTGACTTGCAACAGCTGTTCCTGAAGTAGTTGAAGCAGTTGCTCCACTCATTAATATTCCAGATAGTGAAGCAAGTAAATATGCTGGTGCTCCTGTAGATGTTAAAAAATTTGTTAATACATCTTTCAATCCTGAATTTGCTATTATTCCTGATATAGTTCCAGTTCCTATTAATAAAATTGCTACTCCTACCATTTTCCCTAATCCAAATACACAGTAACTATTAAAGTATTTTATTTTTCCCATAGCTAGACATCCTATTAATCCACCTATAGGTAAAGCTACTAAAGGATCTATTGATATCCCAGCTACTGGTCTTAAAGCTAAAAGAAATATAGCAACAACTGGACCAATAATTGCACTTATAAAGCTTGGTCCTTCCTCTATCTTTTTATTACCTAAATCATCATCTGATATTTGGCTTCCCTTCTTAGAAAGAGCTTTAGCTATAATAACACTCACTATTATCCCAAATATAGCTGGAATAATTCCTGCTATCATAACTGAAGTTAAAGGAATATTAAAAGCATCCGCTGCTGCTATTGCATTAGGATTTGGAGACATTATATTTCCAGCTTTCCCTCCACCTACCATAGCTATTAAAACTCCTGTTCTTGAAAGATTTGTTCTCTTTGCTATTGCCATAGCAATTGGTGCTACAGTTATTACAGATACATCTATAAATACCCCTACCATTGTAAGTATCATAGTTGATAAAACTATAGCAATTATAGCTTTTGATTCTCCTAATTTTTCTATAATTGTTTCCGCAATTTTACTAGCTGCACCTGTTTCTATTAAAACTCCAGCCAAAACTCCAGCTGTAATTATCCTTAATATTGCAGGTATCATACCTTGAGCTCCTGTTATCATCAAAGAAACTGTCTCAGAGATATTAGCTCCTCCTACTAAACCACCTATAATTGATCCTAAAATTAATGAGTATGCTGGGTTTATCTTTTTTATAATTAGTATTATTGCTACTCCAAGCCCAACAACTGCTCCTAAAGCTGATATTGTTATCATTCTTTTCCTCCTTTTTTTATATATTTAGATTATTTTACATACATTATATTTATATATTATAAAATAAAAATATAAATAACAATATTATATAAAACAAATTTTTAAACATTTTATGCATTTTTATTTGTTATATATAACATTTTTTTATTTCAACATAAACCCTATTTTAATTTTGGTAAAATCTTCATATTTTCTCATATCTAAATTTATTTTATCTGAAAATTTATTTAATTTATATTGAAGTGTATTGATATGAATAAATAAAGCTTTCGCTATTTTTTGAAGAGATCCATTATTTTTTTCATACAGTAAAAATATTTCTTTAAGCTCTTGCAATTCTTTTTCTGTTAAATTTTTAAAAATTTTCTTTCTATATACTTTTACTAATTCCTCTGATATATTCATTACAATAAGTTCTAAGTCTAGTTCTCTATAAAAAGTAATTTTTTCTTTATTTTTAGTTCCCCATTCTAAGGCTTCTTTTCCCTCATAATATGAATCTTTTAGTGCTCCTATTTGAGTTTTTATCTCTCCTATTCCAAATATAATTTCTTCCTCTTTTTCAAATTCTGAAATAAAATCTTCTATTTTCTCTTTAGTTTTACAAAGTATCAATATTATCATCAAATTTTGATTGATCATCATATATCCATTATTTTTTTTACTTTTACTCTAACCTTTTCATAAAATTGTTTTACAAACTCTAATTCATATCTTTTTTTTAATTTTCCTACTATTACTACTCCACTTCTTATTGCTTCTAAAACTTCTAAATCTTTAGAAAAAATATTTGGATTATATAAATAATTATTTTGAAAAAGTAATCCCTCTAAAAATAACTTTTCTTTTTCATTTTCCTCTTCATTTTTCTTTAAAATATATGCCTCTTTTATCAAAATTTCTGACATTCTTTTTATAATTTGTCCATATTTTTCAACTTCGTTAGTTTCTCCAGAAATTCCAATTACTCCGATTAACTCCCCGTTAAATTTAAGTGGTAAATTTATCCCTTTTTTAGCTCCTATATATTCTTCATCTCTAGTAACTTTTACAATATCATTTTTTAATACTACCTGTTTCCCTCCTTCATGATAACTTCCTATTCTTTTATCATCTGTACTAGCAATTATTATTCCATTACTATCTATAAAATTCAAATCTTTCTCTATAATTTTTTTCATTTCAAAAACAATACTTTGTGCTATTTTTTTGATATCTCCATTATAATTAATTCCCCCACTAATTTCTTATAAATATATAAAAAACTACATCTATTACTTTAGATTATCTAAGTTTTAAGATGTAGTATAAATTTATCTATTCACTTTTATTTTAATAATTCTCAGGAAACATTATTCTCTCCACACCTTCAATTATAATGTGAAGTATCATCATATGTATCTCTTGTACTCTATCTGAAGTTTTACCTGGGATTATAAACTCATAATCACACATTCCTTTAAGTTTTCCTCCATCTTTACCTAACAGAACACATGTTTTCATTCCCATTGCTTTTGCTACTTCTACAGCTTTTATAACATTTGAAGAATTTCCACTTGTAGAGATACCGAAGAACATATCTCCCTCTTTTCCGTATGCTTCTACTCCTCTAGAGAAAATATAATCAAATCCATAATCATTTCCTACACATGTAATATGTGATGAATCTGAAATAGCTATAGCTGGTAATGCTCTTCTATCCCCTCTAAATCTACCTGTAAACTCTTCAGCAAAATGTAATGCATCACAGTTACTTCCACCATTTCCACATATTAAAACCTTATTTCCTTTTAAAAACGTATCTGCTAGTGCTTTAGCAACCTTTTCTGTTTCTCTTCTCTCCTCTTCCTCTTTTATAAAATTTTCTAAAAGAGTTAACTCAGTCTTATATGATCCCAATAAATTCATAAAAACCTCCTAAAATTGAATCTTATAATCTTGTATAAAATTAATGAATTTTATTATCTGTATCAAACTTTTCTTATCCTTTGTAATAACAGCTTGATATCCATCTTTTATATCATTAACCTTATATATTACTTTAAACTCTCCCTTTTCTATCTCCTTATGTGCAGCATAATAAGGTAAAATTACATTTCCAATCTCTTCTCTTACCATACCTTTTATTACTTCCAAGCTTCCATTTACATTTATTTTTGTATTAAAAGCTACTCTATATTTATCTTCAATAGCTGCTATTGCTTCATTATTATTAGGAATATTTTTTCTTGTTATTAGAGGATCTTTTGCAACACTTTCCATACTGTGATATTCCTTTGTACTTACAAGAACATATGGCATTTTCTCAATAGTTATCACTTCTAAATTTGGATCATTTATATGCTCTTCATCTATGATAAGTATATCTAAATCTCCCTCTTTTAAAAGTTTTAATAACCAATTTTTATCACCGATTGTAAGCTCATACTCTATCTCTTCATGTGCCTTTGAAAACCCTTTCATCAATCTAGGAATTAACGGTTCTCCTATCACTGAAGTTGCTCCTATTGAAATCTTAGCTCTATCTAGATCAATTATCCTTGCTATCTCTTTTTCTGCTCTTTTCACTTTATCAAAAATATCTTCTGCCATTTTATATAAAGCTTCACCAGTATATGTTAACTTTATCTTTTTTGAACTTCTATCAAAAAGTTTGGCATTTAATATCTCTTCAAATTTTTTAACTTGAATAGAGACAGCAGATTGGTTTATATATAATTTACTCGCAGCTTTTGTAAAACTCTTCTCTTTAGCTACTTCATAAAATATTTTTAGGTAATGTAAATCCAAAGCTACCAACTCCCCAAACTCAAAATTATATATATAATCAATGAAGATTATATAATATATTCTATCATAAAATCTCTTTAAAGTATAATAATTTATTAAATTACACCCTCATTTTATATCTTATTCTATTACATTAAAATGTTTTAATGCATTTAAAACCCCATCATTATCTACCGATGTTGTAACATAGTCAGCTATCTCTTTTACATCCTCATTAGCATTTCCCATTGCAATACCTATTCCTGCTATCATAAGCATTGTTTTATCGTTTCCACCATCACCAAAAGCCATTATCTCATCTTTTTTATAGCCATAATACTCCATTATTTTTTGAATAGCTACATGTTTTCCACCACCAGCTGGAATTACATCAATAAATGTTGGACTCCATCTTGTTGCTTCACAATTAGGTAAAACCTTCATAACCTCTGCTTCAAATTCTACAGGAATATATGGATTTAATTGAAATACCTTTCCATCTTTTGCTCTCTCTATATCCTCAATTGGAGGCAATGGTACATTTACACTTTTTAAAAGATTTACTACTACATCATCAATATAGTTCATATAGGTATCTCTATCCTCTACAAAGGCACATGGAAATCTATTTTCTTTTAAAAATTCTAAAAGAGCTACAATATCCTCTCTACAAATATTATTTTCATATATAACTTTTCTATCCTTTGTAAAGCAATACTGTCCATTCAATGTTACAAATCCATCAAAATCTATCTCATGAACATTATTCCCTTCAGTAAGAATTGAAGCATGTCTTCCAGTTGCTACAAATACCTTTATTCCTTTTGCTTGTAATTTTTTTATAGCTTCTAATGTACTTTGAGGAACTCTATGAGTTTTAAAACTAACTAATGTTCCATCTACATCAAAAAATACAGCTTTTATCATAATCCCTCCACTATTTTTAAAAATTTGGGCTGCTGCAAATTTTAAATTGCAACAGCCCCTTTATTAATCTTTATTCTTTTTAAATATTCTAACAATATTTGAATAATTTTTAGATTCTATAAAGTTCCTTTATATTGTATCCTATTGAAAGTTCTTTAAATTTTCAGTTAATTTATCCATCTTATCTTGATACTCTTTTTGAATTCTTCTTTCTCTTTCTAAGATATGAGCTGGAGCTTTAGAAGTAAATCTCTCATCTGCTAATTTAGCATTTACTTTATCTAGATCTTTTTGAACTTTTTCTATTTGCTCTGTAATTTTCTTAATTTCAGCTTCCACATTTAAAAGTCCAGTAAGTATCATATATACTTCTGAATTTCCAGTTACTCTAAATCCACTTTGATCTGGTTTAGCAACATCTTTACCATAAGTCATCTCTTCTATTTTAGCTAACTTTGTGATAAATAGATAGTTATCCTCTAAAGTTTTTAATTCATTTTCATCAGAAGTTTTTATAACTACTTTTACCTCTTTAGCTGGAGATATTCCCATTTCAGCTTTTATATTTCTTAGAGAAGATATTACTCCTTGAATATATTTGAACGAGTTTACTACTTCAGTGTTAATTTGTGTTTCATCAACAACTGGGAATTGAGATAACATTATTGTTTCTCCCTCTACTTTTATCTTTTGCCAAATTTCCTCTGTTATAAATGGCATAAATGGGTGTAGAAGTTTTAATCCAGCTTCTAATACTGTCCATAACACATATTGTGCTGTTAATTTAGACTCTTTTCCAGACTCCTCATTGTTATATAGTCTTACTTTTGCAAGCTCTACATACCAGTCACAGAAATCTCCTCTTAAGAACTCATATACAGCTTTAGCTGCATCATCAAGTTGGAATTTATCAAGATTTGCATGAACCTCTTTAGTTGTTTCATTTAATCTTGAGAATATCCATTTATCCACTAATTCAAGTTTTAACTCATCTTTATTTACAGATTTTACATCAAATCCTTCTAAGTTCATTATAACGAATCTAGCAACGTTCCAAATTTTATTTCCAAAGTTTCTTCCCATTTCTAAAAGTTTTTCAGAGAAGTGAACATCTTGTCCTTGAGAAGTATTATAGATCATTGAGAATCTTATTGCATCTGCTCCATACTCTTCTATTAAGTTTAATGGATCTGGAGAGTTTCCTAAAGATTTAGACATCTTTCTTCCAATTTCATCTCTAACTATTCCATGGAAGAACACATTTTTAAATGGAATCTCCTTCATTTCATATAATCCGAACATTATCATTCTAGCTACCCAGAAGAATATGATATCTGCTCCTGTTACTAGTGTTGATGTTGGATAGAAAGTTTCAAGCTCTTTTGTTTTTTCAGGCCAACCCATAGTTGAAAATGGCCATAATGCTGATGAGAACCAAGTATCTAATACATCTTCCTCTTGTACTAATTCTACATCTTTTCCATAGTGAGCTTTTGCTTGACCATATGCTTCCTCTTCTGACATAGCTACAAACATATGATTATCTGGTCCATACCATGCAGGTATTCTGTGTCCCCACCATAATTGTCTAGAGATACACCAGTCTCTTATATTTTCTAACCAGTTAAAATATATTTTTTCCATTCTTTTTGGTATGATTTTTATCTCACCAGTTCTTACTACTTCTAAAGCTTTTTTAGCTAATGGTTCCATCTTTACAAACCATTGCTTAGAAACTCTTGGTTCAACAACAGTTGAACATCTATAACAGTGCCCTACATTGTGTTTTATATTTTCTATCTTTACAAGAACTCCACTCTCTTCTAACTCTTTAACTATTACTTTTCTAGCTTCAAATCTATCCATTCCAGCATATTTAGGATAGTCATCAACTATATTTCCTTCTGGAGTAAGCATATTTATGATAGGTAGGTCATATTTTTTACCTAAGTTGAAGTCATTTGGGTCATGAGCTGGAGTTATTTTTAAAGCTCCTGTACCAAATTCCATCTCTACATACTCATCTGCTATTACTGGAATCTCTCTTCCTACTAATGGAAGAATTAATTTTTTACCAACTAGGTGTTTATATCTTTCATCTTCAGGATGTACTGCTACAGCTACGTCAGCAAGCATAGTTTCAGGTCTTGATGTAGCTATTATAATATACTCATCAGAATCTTTTACTGGATATTTTAAATGCCATAGATTTCCATCTTTTTCAGCGTGGTCAACTTCATCATCAGCTAGAGCTGTTCCACATCTAGGACACCAGTTTACCATGTATTCCCCTTGATAAATTAATCCATCATTGTATAGGTCAACAAATATTTTTCTAACTGCTTTAGAAAGTCCTTCGTCCATAGTAAATCTTTCTCTATCCCAATCTAGAGAAGCTCCTATTTTTCTAAGTTGGTTAGTGATTATTCCACCATATTTTTCTTTCCATTTCCAAGTCTCTTCTAAGAACTTTTCTCTTCCTAAATCCTCTTTTGATATCCCTTGTTCAGCTAGCATTCTTTCAACTTTGTTTTGAGTTGCTATACCAGCATGGTCACATCCAGGTACCCAAAGAGTGTTAAATCCACACATTCTCTTATATCTTATTAACGTATCTTGTATTGAGTTATCTAATATGTGCCCCATATGAAGGATTCCAGTTACATTTGGAGGAGGTATAACTATTGAATAGCTCTCTTTCCCTTCTTCCATTTTCCCAGCAAAATACTTAGAATCTTCCCATATTTTGTACCATTTAGACTCTATCTCTCTAGGAGAATATGTCTTATTTAACTCTTCCATCTATGCCTCCTCTTTTATCTCCTCTTTAATAAGAAGAGAATCTATATAATTTAAAATCTCATCTTTTCCTATATCATTAAGTGATGAGTGGAAAAACACATCATCATTGTGAAATTCCACTTTTTTTCTTATATCTTTTAAACATCTAAACTTTTCATTATTAGATACTTTGTCCATTTTCGTAAAGATTATCTTGAATGGTATATCATGATGATCTAACCAAACAAGCATTTCCATATCCTCTTCACTTGGAACTCTTCTTATATCTAATAGAACAAAAACAAGTTTTTTTCTATCACTTGCTACATATCTTTCCATTGTTTTTCCCCATTCAGCCTTCATCTCTTTGGGTACTTTTGCAAATCCATATCCAGGTAAATCAACTATATAAAACTCATTATTTACTTTGAAATAGTTTATAAGTTGTGTTCTTCCTGGTGTCTTACTTGTTTTTGCAAGTTTTTTTCTTCCAGTTATACTATTTATAAGAGAAGATTTCCCTACATTTGAACGACCTACAAAAGCAAACTCCATATTATTAAGTTCCATTGGATAATCTTTCTCATAAACTGCAGATTTTACAAATTCAGCTTGTTTTATCTTCATAATCTCTCACACTCACTATTCAGCAAAAACTAGCTTTTCTACATCTTCATAAGTAGTAGCAAAATGTATTTTCATCTCTTTTGCTATCTCTGCTGGAATTTCATCTTTATCTATTCTATTATCTTCAGGTAAGATTACCTCTTTTATACCTGCTCTATGAGCTCCTATAACCTTCTCTTTAACTCCTCCAATAGCTAAAACCTCTCCTGTAATTGTAATCTCTCCAGTCATAGCTATATCTTGTCTTATCTTTCTACCAGTAAGCACAGATATTATAGCAGAAGTTATAGTTATTCCTGCTGATGGACCATCT
This sequence comes from Candidatus Fusobacterium pullicola, assembly GCA_018883725.1. Classification (NCBI taxonomy): domain Bacteria; kingdom Fusobacteriati; phylum Fusobacteriota; class Fusobacteriia; order Fusobacteriales; family Fusobacteriaceae; genus Fusobacterium; species Candidatus Fusobacterium pullicola. The sequence goes on from JAHLFN010000067.1 coordinate 24,967, forward strand.
TTTGGTGTAGCTCCCTCTGGGAAGTGTAAGTGAATTGCTTTTTTCTCAAAGAAATCCTCTTGAAGTGGCTTATATTTATCTATATTTGCTTTAACAAAAGTGTAAGCAACTTGAGCAGATTCCTTCATAACATTTCCTAAAGTTCCTGTTAAAGAGATCTCTCCTTTTCCTGGGATAGCAACTCCTTGAACCTCTAAAGTTACTCCTCCTACAGCTGTCCATGCAAGTCCATTTACAACTCCAACTTTAGGTTCTTTCTCTTTTTGTTTCTCAGGTCTAAATTTAGGTTTTCCTAAATATTTTTCAAGAGTATTTGTCTTAACAATTATTTTTTTCTTTTTATCCTCTACAACCTCTCTAGCTGCTTTTCTACATAGAGTGATAATCTCTCTTTTTAGATTTCTAACTCCAGCTTCTCTTGTATACTCATCTATAATTTTTAAAATTACATTATCAGATAGAGAAAGTTCTACATTTTTAAGACCATTTTCCTCTTTAGCTTGCTTAATTAAGTAGTTTTTAGCTATATGTAATTTTTCAAACTCTGTGTAAGAAGATATATTTACTATCTCCATTCTATCTCTTAAAGGTGCTGATATTGTTCTTAAATCATTAGCAGTCGCCACAAAGAATACCTTTGATAAATCAAATGGCATATCTACATAGTGATCTTCAAAATGGCTGTTTTGCTCTGGATCTAGAACCTCTAGCATAGCTGAAGATGGATCTCCTTTATAATCATTAGACATTTTATCAATCTCATCTAATAATATAACTGGATTTTTTGTTCCAGCTTCTTTTATAGCTTTAATAAGTTTCCCTGGCATAGATCCTATATAAGTTCTTCTATGTCCTCTTATCTCAGCTTCATCTCTTACTCCTCCAAGAGATACTCTTACAAATTTTCTTCCCATAGCATCAGCTATTGATCTAACAAGAGAGGTTTTTCCTATTCCTGGTGGTCCTGCAAGACAAAGAATACTTCCTTTCATATTAGGATTTAATTTCTTAACTGCTAAGAAATCCAACACTTTATTTTTTGCATCCTTTAATCCATAGTGATCTCTCTCTAATATTTCACTAGCTTTTTTTAGATCAACTATATCCTTTGTTGTTTTATCCCAAGGAAGCTCTATTATAGTTTCAATATAGTTTCTTGATACTGTAGCTTCGGCAGAGAATGGTGGCATCTTAGATAACTTCTTCATCTCACTATCTATTTTAGCCTTAACATCTTTAGGTAACTTTGCCTTCTTTACTTTCTCTACTAATTCAAGTATATCATCATCTTGAGAATAGTCGCCTAACTCTTCTTTCATAGCATTGATTTTCTCTTTTATAAAGTAATTCTTTTGAGCTTCATTCATCTTTGCCTTTACTTTATCATCAATTTTTTTCTCAAGAGAAGCTATCTCCATCTCTGTAGTTAAAAGCTCTAGTATCTTTATCCCTCTTTCACTAACATCTAAAACTTCTAAAAGCTCCTGTTTCTTATCACTTTTTAGAGGAAGATTCGCAGATATAATATCCATAGCACTATTTACATTTTTTATCCCTTTTAAGTTTACTAAAAGTTCTGAAGATACTTTTCCTGTTATTCCAACATATTTTTCAAATACTCCTAAAACTTTTCTATAAATAGCCTCAGCCTCTTTTGTTGTTCCGTTTATACATTTTAGTACTTTATACTCTGCTTTATATATATCCTCTTCAATAGTAGCACTCTCAATCTCTACTCTATCTTCAGCTTCTACTAATACTTTAATATTATTATTTGGCATCTTTACTATTTGTAATATATTAGCAACAACACCAATATTATTTATATCCTTCGATAAATCTGGTTCCTCTTTAGAAGCATCTTTTTGCATTCCAAGTACAAGTTTTCCCTTTGTACTTACTGCTGCTTCTAGCGTATTAATACTTTTTAGTCTACCTACATAAAGAGGGGTTACTATCCCTGGGAATATTATAAGATCCCTAGTAGGTAAAAAGAATGTTTTACTCATTAGTTGTCCCTCCATCTATTCTTTTTCTATAATAGCTTTACTTGAATCAAGAACTGCTTCTTCTCCTATTACTACCTTTTGAATAGTTTCATCTGATGGTACTTCATACATTAACTCTAACATTGTTTGCTCTATTATAGCTCTTAATCCTCTAGCACCTATTCTTCTTTCTAATGCAAGTTTAGCTATCTTTCTTAATGCTTCTGGTGTAAACTCTAATTCTACTCCCTCTATATCAAATAGTTTTTTATACTGTTTGATAATTGCATTTTTAGGTTCTATTAAAATTTTAATTAATGCTTCTTCATCTAAATCTTGAAGTGTAGTTATTATAGGTAATCTTCCTACAAGCTCAGGTATAATTCCCTGTCTTACTAAGTCTTCAGGTAAAACTTTAGCAAATACTTCTCCTACTCTCTCCTCTTTTTCTTTAGATATTTCTGCACCAAATCCTATAACTTTTTTATTTGTTCTAGATTTTATAACTTTTTCTAATCCCTCAAAAGCTCCTCCTACAATAAATAGGATATTACTTGTGTCTATCTCTATTAGCTCTTGATTTGGATGTTTTCTTCCACCTTGAGGTGGAACTTGTGATTTAGTTCCCTCTATTATTTTCAATAAAGCTTGTTGAACTCCTTCACCAGATACATCTCTTGTTATAGAAACATTTTCTGATTTTCTAGCAATTTTATCTATCTCATCTATGTAGATTATTCCCTTCTCTGCTGCCTCAACATCATAATCCGCTGCTTGTAAAAGTCTTACTAGTACATTCTCTACGTCATCTCCTACATAACCAGCTTCAGTTAATGTTGTCGCATCAGCTATTGCAAAAGGAACTTTTAAACTTCTTGCTAAAGTCTGAGCAAGAAGAGTTTTTCCAGACCCAGTAGGCCCTATTAATAAAACATTTGATTTTTGTAATTCTACTGCATTCTCATCTGTTCTCTCTGCATTATCTAAAATTCTTTTATAGTGGTTGTAAACAGCTACTGCAAGTATTTTTTTTGTCTCATCTTGCCCTATTACATACTCATCTAATCTCTCTTTTATCTCTTTTGGTGTAAGTAAAGTTTCCTCTGATAACTCACCTGGAAGAGCCACTTTTACATGCTCCTTTGATAATTCCAGTATATTAAAGCAACTTTCTATACATCTATCACATATAAGTGCTCCATCTATTCCACTAAATAGCTTTGAAACCTCATTTTCACTACTTCCGCAGAAAGAACATCTAGCTCTTTTACTCATCTTTTTTCTCCTTTCTACTTCTTAAATACTTGGTCTATTAAACCATATTCTACTGCCTCTTGAGCTGACATATAGTTATCTCTTTCAGTATCTCTTAAAATCTCTTCAACTGATTTTCCACTTACATCAGCTAAAATTTGAGATAGCATCTCTTTCATTCTTAAAATCTCTTTAGCTTGTATCTCTATATCTGTAGCTTGTCCTCTAGCCCCTCCTAATGGTTGGTGTATCATAATTCTAGAGTGCTCTAATGCAAATCTTTTTCCCTTTGCTCCAGCTGATAGAAGAAGTGCTCCCATACTTGCTGCTTGACCTATACATACAGTTTGTACATCTGGTTTAATATAGTTCATAGTATCATATATTGCCATTCCCGCAGTTACTACTCCTCCAGGACTATTTATATACATGATTATATCCTTCTCTGGATCTTCAGCTTCTAAAAATAGAAGTTGAGCCACTATTGCATTGGCAACATTATCATCTATCTCTGTACCCAAAAATATTATTCTATCTTTTAGTAATCTTGAATATATATCGTAGGCTCTCTCTGACCTACCATTATTCTCTATAACAGTTGGATTATACATATCTACCTCCTTAAATAAATAATTCAAAAATATCTTTATACTTCTCAATTATTTACTTAAAAAATCTAGATTATTTTAAGGGTATAGGAAGCAGAATTCTGCTTCCTATACTTTTAATAACTATTTTGCATTATTTACTATTACATCAATAGCTTTTTGCATTAAGCATTCACCTTTAACTGTCATTCTGAAGTTATCATAGTTTTTATGCTTATTTAATTCCTCTTCTAATTTAGCTAAATCCATTCCATACATTTTAGCTATTTCAGTCATTTTTTCTTTTATTTCATCTTCTGAAACTTCTATTCCTTCAGCTTTTGCTATTGCTTCAAGTATTAAATCAGCTTTTACTTTTGCAGCTGCCATTGGAGCTATTTGAGCTTCTAATTTAGCTCTGTTCATTCCTGTCATTTGCATATACATATCGAATCCGATACCTTGAGCTGCTAATTGTTGTTCCATTTCAGCTATTCTAGCTCTTACTTCATTAGCTATCATAGATACTGGTACTTCTACAGTACTTGTTGATGAAACTTTATCTAATAACTTTCCAATGTACTGATTTTTTACTCTTTCTTCTTCTCTTGTTTTGATTCTTTCTTCTGTTTTAGCTTTCATATCTGCAACATTTTCAAATCCAAACTCTTTTGCTAACTCATCGTTTAATTCAGGAGTTACTAATTTTTTTATGCTGTTTACTTTTACTTTGAATACAGCAGGTTTTCCAGCTAAATTAGCTGCGTGATACTCAGCTGGGAAAGTTACATTTACTTCTCCCTCTTGTCCAGCTTCATATCCTACTAATTGATCTTCAAAAGTATCTATGAACATTTTAGATCCTAATTTTAATACGTGAGAGTCTGATTTTCCACCTTCGAATGCTACACCATCTACAAATCCTTCAAATGCTAAATCTACTGTATCTCCCATTTGAGCTTTGTATCCAGGTTCTGTTTCTTCTAATCTAGATTTGCTGTTTACCATCATAGTTATTTCAGCATCTAATTTTTCTGGAGTCATTTCGAAAGTTTCTTTTTCAACTTCTAATCCTTTATATTCTCCTAAAGTTACTTCTGGATATACATCTACTGTGAAAGTTACGTCGAACTCTTCTCCTAAGTTAGATTTTACACTGTTAATATAGCTGATAGGCATAATATTTTCAGCTTTTATTACTTCTTCATAATATTTATGTAATACTTTATCTGTTACTTCTTCTTTTACTGCATCTTTAAATTGAGTTTCTACAGTACTTACAGGTACATGTCCTTTTCTGAATCCAGGTACTTCTACCTTTTTAGATAGTTGTTTTAAAACCTCTTCTTTAACTGGTTTTACTTCTTCAGCAGTAAGACAAATTTTGATCTCAACTGCAGAGTTTGCAATTTTTTTTAATTCGTGTTTCATTTTTCCTCCTTAAATCTATTTAGTAAAAATTTCATAGAAATCATCTTTTATTTTTATATCTTTTATCCTTATTTGGATAATCTCTTCACCTTTATATATAACCTTTTCTAGATAATATACTATATCAAACTTTTGTATTTTTGCTTCTAACTCATTTATCTTATGTCCCATATCAAAGGCTACCATATGATAACCTCTTCCATTTTTCTTGATAATTCCATTAAAATGTCTATCATTAACTCCAAACTTTTTAATATGGTCAAAAGAAAGATTTTTGTCTATAAAAAGTGGGTGAGGATTATCTAATCCAAATGGTGCTAAACTCTCCATTGCTTCAAATACTCTATTATCTACCTGTTCAACTGGTAGTTCCATATCTATCTTTAAAGCTTTTTTCTCTTGTTCAGCCTTTATCTCATCAATATTCTCTTTAAATATTCTTTCAACATCTTTAAGATTTTCCTGTTTAACTATAAATCCAGAGGCTAAGTCATGTCCTCCAAAACGCACAAGCTTATCTCTCATAGTATGAAAAATATTAAATACACTGACACCTTTTATACTTCTACATGAAGCTTTTCCAATATTATCTCTTAACGCTACTAAAGCTATTGGCATATTATACTTTACACTAAGCCTTGATGATACAACACCGATTACTCCAGGATGCCATTTTTTAGAATATAAAAAAGCACATCTCAAACTTTTTTTATCCATTTTTTTTATTTTATGGTCAGCCTCTTCATATATAGCTTTTTCTAATTCTCTTCTTTTTTTATTAGATTTTTTCATCTCCTCAATGATGTTATATATTTCAAATTCATCATTTTTTAAAAAGAAATCAGCTCCCATTTTAGATATACCAATTCTTCCCAAAGAATTAATAAGTGGAGAGATAAAGTAACTTACATCTGTTGTATTTATTTCCTTATTTTGAAATTTTAAATATTTTAAAAGATACATTAAGCCCTTAACCTTTGTATTTCTAAGAACCTTTAATCCCTCTTTTATTATTATTCTATTTTCATCAACCATCGGAACAACATCTGCTACAGTTCCTATCATTACTATATCCATATATTGATATAGCTTTTCTTTATCAGCATTTAATTTTTTATATACACCTTGTGCTACTTTCAAAGCAACACCAGCTCCAGATAAATACTTAAACTCATAAGTTTCACTCAGTTTTGGATTCAGTAAAAGTAACTCATCATCCTCCTTATCCTTAGTAGATTTGTGATGATCAGTTACAATTACATCTATTCCTAAACTTTCAGCGTATCTTACATCCTCTATAGAGTTTACGCCTGTATCTACTGTTATTACTAATTTACAGCCTCTTTTTTTCATGAAGTCTATGGCTTTTTTGTCCAAGCCATATCCCTCTTCCATCCTATTAGGGATATAGTAATCTACTTCTATTCCTATCTCACTAAATACCTTTACTAAAAAAACTGCTGCTGTGATACCATCAACATCATAATCTCCATAGATAAATATTTTTTCTTTTTTTTCTCTTTTTTCCAATATTTTATCTACTACACTTGTCATTTTTTCAAACTTAAAAGGATCTCTAAAATCAGAAATTTTAGGATTAATAAATTCATCAACACCTTTTTCATCTGAAAATCCTCTATTTAATAATAAGGTAGTTAGTAGTTTATCTTTTTTCCATTGTATAGCTTTAGTATCAATTAGAGATTGAGGTAGTGAACTATATTCCCATTGCATTATATCACTATCCTTTTAAGTCATTTAAAAGTTTTGATATTTTTATTGCATGCTCAATAGAATCATCTAGTTTAACTCTTATTTCTGGTATATATCTTATCTCTATTTCTTCAGCTACTCTTTTTCTTAGATACCCTTTTATTTGATTTAATCCTTCTAAAACAGTTTCTTTATCAACTGCTTTTTCACCATTCATCTGTCCAGACATTATACTAAAGTATACATCTGCAAATTTTAAATCCTCTGTTACTCTTATATTTGTAACAGAAACCAATCCTCTTATTTTAGGATTTTTTATCTCTTCAAATAGAACTTGAGATATTACTCTACTCATCTCTTTTTCTATTCCTGCTAATCTTTGTCTTTTCATAAAATAGTCACTCCTTCATATCTTAAAGATTATTTTAGAGTTCTTTTTACCTCTTGCATTTCGAAAGCTTCTACTATATCTCCATCTTTGATATCATTAAAGTTTTCAATTCCAAGTCCACACTCTTGACCTGCAACAACCTCTTTTGCATCATCTTTAAATCTCTTAAGTGATGCAAGTTTTCCTTCGTACATTACGATTCCATTTCTAAGTAATCTGATGTTAGCGTCATTTCTTACTTTTCCGTCAACAACTACACAACCAGCAACATTTCCAACTTTAGAAACTTTAAACACTTTTTTGATCTCAATTCTTCCTAAATAGATCTCTCTGTATTCTGGATCTAGCATACCAGTTAGAGCTTTTTCTATATCCTCAGTAATGTGGTAAATTATGTTAGAAGTTCTAATCTCTACTCCATTAGCTTCTGCTTCTTTGATAGCTTTTGTCGTAGGTCTTACATTAAATCCTATTATGATTGCATTAGATACCTCTGCAAGTTTTACGTCACTTTCTGTAATAGCCCCTGATGCAGCTTGAATAATATTTACTGCAACTTCATTAGTTGAAAGTTTTAATAAAGATTCTCTTAAAGCATCTACCGAACCTCTAGAATCTGCTCTTAATACAAGATTTAACTCTTTTAAATTTTCATTATCAAATTGCTCAGATAGAGACTCAAGAGTTATAGTTTTCTTACTTATTTCAGATAATTTTCTCTCTTTAGCTACCTCTTCTACAATTCTTTTTGCATGTTGTTCATTTTGGATTACATACATAGTATCTCCAGCTTGAGGTACTTGGTTAAATCCAATTATTTCAGCTGGTTGAGAAAGTTCTACTCTATCAACTCTCTCTCCTCTATCGTTTACTAGAGCTCTTACTTTTCCATAAGTTTCTCCAGCTACTATTACATCTCCTATTTTTAATGTTCCCTCTTGAACAAGTATATCTGCTATTGGTCCTACTTTAGGGTCAAGTCTTGACTCTAATACTACCCCTTTAGCTCTTTTCTTAGGGTTAGCTTTTAACTCTAATATTTCAGCTGTTATTAATATTGTATCTAAAAGATCATCTAAATGTAATTTTTGTTTAGCTGATACCTCTACAAACTCAGTTTCTCCTCCCCATTCTACTGAAACAAGTCCATGTTCCATTAGCTCTTGTTTTACTCTCATTGGGTTAGCTTCTGGTTTATCTATTTTATTTACAGCTACAATTATTGGTACATTTGCTGCTTTAGCATGTGATAATGCTTCTATTGTTTGAGGCATTACTCCATCATCTGCAGCAACAACTAATATAGCTATATCAGTTACTTGCGCTCCTCTTGCTCTCATATCCGTAAAAGCTTCGTGTCCAGGAGTATCTACGAAAGTTATTTTCTTTCCATTTTTAACTATTTGATAAGCTCCTATTTTTTGAGTGATTCCTCCAGCTTCTCCATCAACTACATTACTTGCTCTGATAGCATCAAGTAAAGATGTTTTTCCATGGTCAACGTGTCCCATAATTGTAATTACAGGTGGTCTCTCTTGTAAATCTTCCTCTCTATCCTCTACTTCAAGAGCAAATTTTTCTCCAAACTCTAATTCTATCTCTTCCTCTTGTTCTACTAACGCATCATAGTCCATAGCTATCTCTTCTACTGTTTCTATTGATAGAGGACTATTTATTGTTAACATCTGTCCTTTTAAGAAAAGTTTCTTTATTATTTCTGAGCTTGATACTCCTAATCTTTCAGCAAAATCTCCAAGAGTTATCTCTCCTCTTATTTTAATTATTTTCATTCCATCTTCTTCGATAGTTTCAGATCCTGCTGCTTCAACAGTTTTCATAACGAAATCTGTTCTTCTACCTTTTTTCTTTTTATTTTTTTTACTTTTCTCTTCATCATTTCCATCAAATGATTCTTTTTTGTTTACATGTTTTTTGTTATTTTTCTTTCCTTTTCTTGAAGTCATTTCCTCTTCAAAAATTTCATCTTCTTCTAAAAGTTTCTTATTCAAAGCTACTCCTTTTTCCTCTTTCACAATCTCTTTTGGGGCAGTCATATTTTCAAAATACTCTTTTACCCTCTCAACATCACTATCATCTAAACCAGAAAGGTTCGATGCAACATCCAAATTTATCTCATCTCTTAGTAAATTTAAAAAATCTTTACTATTCATTCTATACTCTTTTGCTAACTCATGTACTCTCTTTTTCATTAAGATACCTCCTAAATTATAGGTTAATCTATGAGTCCACGGGCCATCTTCTTACTTTTTACAGCAATTACACTAACTTCATCTTTACCAAAGACTTCACCAAGTTGATTTTTACTACCAAAATACACAAATTTTATATTTAACTCTTTCGCTTTAGTTAGTAGCTTTCTCTCATTTTTTTCGCTTATATCCTCTGCTAAGACTAAAAAATGTGTATGTTCAATATCTTCTAAAACCATATTCATTCCAAAAGACAAAGCCTGTGAATTTTTCATTGCCTTCAAAATATTTAAATAGTCCTTTTCACCTTTTTTCAATAGATTTAACATTTTCATTAAATCATCTGTACTCATTTTTATTTTTTTATGCTTAGCTAATCTCTTTAAGCACTCATGAGATTTACAAACATAGTATCCTCTACTTTGTGCCCTTTGTTTTTCATCAAAACTATACTTATCTTCACCCTGTTTTACCAGTCTAAATAGATCCTTCTTCTCTTTTTTCTCTCTACATATAAGACAAGTTCTCTCATGAATAATAGCAGTTTCCAACTTATTCTCCCTCTTTAATACTATCTGCAGTTTTTATATCTACTCTCATTCCAGTTAGTTTTGCTGCAAGTCTTGCATTTTGTCCATTCTTTCCTATTGCTAATGAAAGTTGTGAACTATCTACAATTACTCTTGCTGTATTTTCTTCCTCTTCTACTTCTACACTTACAACTTTTGCTGGACTTAAAACAGCTGATACAAACTCTTCAACTGATTCTTTCCAAATAACTATATCAATTTTTTCTCCATTTAACTCATTAACTATATTTTTTATTCTAAGACCTTTTTGTCCGATACAAGCTCCTACAGTATCGATATTAGGGTCTTGTGAATAAACTGCAACTTTTGCTCTTGATCCAGCTTCTCTAGCTACAGCTTTTATCTCAATAAGTCCTGAAGTTATTTCTGGAATCTCTAATTCAAATAATTTTCTTAATAATCCCTCATGTTTTCTAGAGATAACTATTTTAGGGAATTTATTTGTTTTTTCAACCTCAGCTAAATAAACCTTAATTCTTTCTCCAACTCTATATGTATCAGCTGGTGATTGCTCGATAGGTGGTAATATAGCCTCTATTCCATCGAATTCAATAAATACATTTTTTCTCTCATCAATTCTTCTAATGATTCCATTTATGATATCATGTTCTTTTATTTTAAATCTATCATAAATATACTCTCTTTCAGCTTCTCTTACTTTTTGGATAACTATTTGCTTTCCATTTTGAATAGCGTTTCTTCTAAACTCTTCACAGTTTACCTCTATTCTGATAACATCTCCTATTTTTACTCTCTTTTTAATCTCTAGAGCATCATCATAGGCAATTTCAACAGCAGCATCATATAGGTCTTCAGTAGGAACAACAGTTTTTACTTCATAGATTTTTACATCCCCAGTTTCTCTGTCAATCTCTACTTCTACATTTTCCTCTTCTCCATAGTTCTTTTTATAAGCAGCTAATAAAGCTTGCTCAACAGTTAAAAGAAGATTTTCTTTGCTTATACCTTTTTCTTTTTCTAACTCTTCCAAAGCCTCTAAAAATATTTTAGCGTCTTTACTCTTCATTTATTTCCCTCCTGAAACTTCTTCTAAATTTCATCAAATTCATAAACAATATTTGCTTTTCTAATTTCTGAAAAAGGAATTTCTACTATTTCTCCCTCTTCAACTTCTAAGTAGATTGTATTATCTTTGCATTCTGTTAAAACTCCCTCAAAGTTTTTCTTATCTTCAAGTTTATGTTTTAAACTTACTTTTATCTTTTCTCCCTTAAATCTTATAAAGTCCTCTATTTTCTTTAAAGGTCTCTCTATACCTGGAGAAGAAACCTCTAGGAAAAATCTTTGGTCTATTAATCTGTCTACATCTTCATCTATTTTATTACTTATAGTTGCACACTCTTCTAGTGTTATTTCACCATTTAAATTCTCTACATAGATTCTAACATACCAGTAACCACCATCTTGCATATATTCGATATCAACTAAAGATAGATTCATCTCTTGAACAACTGGTGTAACTATCTCTTCTATCTTTTTTATTATTCTTTCTTGATTATCAATTTTTTCCATATTTTCACCTCTTTTCTAAAATCTTACTACTAAAGAGGGAGTGGACAAAAAATCCACTCCCTTTTAAACTAGCATACTACTTTATTCAAGTTATTATACCATACCTTTTTAAAAAAATCAATTATTTATCAGAATTTCTCTAACTCATCCCTCGTTTTTCTTTAAATTTTTTATTAAATCCTTTGATCTGTTTTTCTCTATTCAATATATTAAATTAAGCTCCTATATATTTAACATTCATTTTTTATATAATAGTTGATTTTTATATTTTTTGTAGTATATTATTATCAAAGGTTTAAATTTAATACATTTATTTGGAAAATTAGGAGGTTTTTTCTATGAATAAAAATGGAAAAAAAGTTGTAATTGGAGTTATTGGTTCAGACTGTCATGCTGTCGGGAATAAAATAATTCATCACGTTTTAGAAGCAAATGGATTTGATGTTATAAATATTGGAGTTCTTTCTCCTCAAGCTGATTTTATAAATGCTGCTGTTGAAACAGATGCAGATGCTATAATTGTTTCTTCTCTATACGGGCATGGAGAATTAGATTGTCAAGGTATGAGAGAAAAATGTAAAGAAGCTGGCCTTGATAATATCTTGCTATATGTTGGTGGAAATATAGTAGTCGGAAAACAAGTTTGGGAAGATGTAGAGAAAAGATTCAAAGCAATGGGATTTGATAGAGTATACAAACCTGGAACTCCTATTGAAGAAACAACCGAAGATCTAAAAAAAGACCTCGGTATCAATTAATTTAAATTAAAAAAGAGAGTTGATAACTATGAATGCTTATTTAGCTATAGATTTTGGAAGCACTTATACTAAACTAACTGCTATTGATTTAGATAATGAAACTATTTTAGCTACTGCTAAAGATATTACTACTGTTGAAGATGATATAATGATAGGATTTAATAAAGCCTTTGAAAATTTAAAGATTGAGATTAACAAAAAAATAGATTTTAATAAAGTTAATTTTGTCAATAAGACAGCTTGTTCCTCTGCAGCAGGTGGTTTAAAAATGATAGCTATAGGATTGGTTCCAGAACTCACGGCAGAAGCTGCAAAAAAAGCTGCTTTGGGAGCAGGAGCTAGAGTTATCAAAACCTACGCTTATGAACTTAATCATCGAGAACTTGAAGAGATAAAAAATACTCCTTTGGATATTATTTTACTTGCTGGTGGAACTGATGGTGGAAATAAAGATTGTATTATTCACAACGCTGAAATGTTAGCTGAATTTAAAATAGATGTTCCTGTTGTAGTTGCTGGAAATAAAGCTGCCATAGATGAGGTTGAAAACATTTTAAAAAATGCTAATATAGATTATTACATTACTGATAACGTAATGCCTTTTATTAATAAGCTCAATGTTGAACCTTCAAGAGAGGAAATAAGAAAAGTTTTTATGAATAAAATTGTAGAAGCTAAAGGAATGAAAAAAGCTGAAGAATTTATTCAAGGTATTCTTATGCCTACTCCTGCTTCTGTTCTCAAAGCCTCAGAAATTCTAGCAATTGGAACTGATGAAGAAGACGGATTAGGAGATCTTATAGTCGTTGATATCGGTGGAGCTACAACTGATATACACTCTATTGCTAAGGGAGAGCCTACCAAACCCTCTGTTATAATAAAAGGTTTAGAAGAACCCTATGCTAAAAGAACTGTAGAGGGTGATTTAGGAATGAGATACTCCGCTTTAGCTCTTTTAGAAGCTGCTGGAACAAAAACGATTCGGAACTATTTACATGATTCTTTAAAACAGATTGACATTAAATCTCAATGCCTTTATAGACATAATAATATAAAGATGGTTCCACAAACTGAAGATGAGATAAAATTTGATGAAGCTATGGCTAAAGCAGCTACAGAGTTAGCAATGACTCGCCATTGTGGTGTATTAGAGTGTGTATATACTCCAATGGGAACTATGTTTAATCAAAATGGAAAAGATTTAACAGAAACGCCTTATGTTATTGGAACTGGAGGAGTTATTATTCACAGTTTAAATCCTCACGAGATTTTAAAAGCAGGTAATTTTAATCAAGAGGATCCCATTCATCTTAAACCAGTTAATCCAAAATTTTTAATTGATAAAACTTATATTTTATCAGCTATGGGACTTTTAGCCCAAGAATATCCAAATATAGCTATAAGAATAATGAAAAAATTTTTAGTTGAAGCTTAAACTTTATTTAAAGAATATTTAAGGAGGATTAATTATATATGAAACTTAGATTTAAAAAATGGACAGAAGAGGAATTCTTTCAAATGAGAGAAGAGGTTTTAAAAGGTTGGCCTACTGGTAAAGATGTAGACCTTGAAGAGGCTATTAAATACCACAAATCATTACCTGAGTCAAAAAGCTTCTCTAAAAAATTAATAGATGCTAAAAAAGCCGGAATTACTTTAGCACAACCTAGAGCAGGGGTAGCTTTAATTGATCAGCATATTGAGCTTCTAAACTTTCTTGATAAAGAGGGAGGAGCTGATTTATTACCTAGCACTATAGACTCTTATACTAGACAAAATAAGTATGAAAATTGTGAAAAGGGGATAGAGGAATCTATAAAAGCTGGCAGATCACTTCTTAATGGTTTTCCCGGAGTAAATCATGGAGTAGCTGGATGTAGAAAAGTTGTTGAAGCCACTAGCCTTCCGCTTCAATTAAGACATGGAACTCCAGATGCTAGACTTCTTTCAGAAATAATGATTGCTGCTGGATTTACTTCAGATGAGGGAGGAGGAATTAGTTATAACGTTCCCTATGCTAAGTCTGTTTCTTTAGAAAAAACTCTTATTGATTGGCAATATGTAGATAGACTTGTTGGATGGTATGAAGAGCATGGAGTTTCTATAAACAGAGAACCTTTTGGACCTTTAACTGGTACTTTAGTTCCACCTTCAATGTCCAATGCTGTTGGAATCTTGGAAGGATTAATGGCTGCTGAACAAGGGGTTAAAAATCTCACTTTAGGTTATGGTCAATGTGGAAACCTAATTCAAGACGTGGCTGCAATAAGAGCTCTTGAAACTCAAGCTGAAGATTATTTTAAAAAATTTGGATATAACGATATCCAATTGACTACTGTATTCCACCAATGGATGGGTGGTTTCCCTGAAGATGAAGCTAAAGCCTTCGGTGTTATCTCTAACGGAGCCTCAGCTGCTGCCTTAGCTGGAGCTACTAAAGTTATTGTTAAAACTCCTCACGAGGCTATTGGAGTTCCTACAAAAGAGGCTAATGCTGCTGGTATTAGAGCTACAAAAATGGTTTTAAATCTACTTAAAGGACAAAAATTATCTACCTCTCCAGAATTAGAAAAAGAGATTGAAATAATCAAAGCTGAAACTAAATGTATTTTAGATAAAGTATATGAGCTTGGAAATGGAGATTGGGCTATCGGTATAGTAAAAGCCTTTGAACAAGGTGTTCTTGATGTTCCGTTTGCCCCATCAATCTATAATGCCGGTAAAATGATGCCAGCTAGAGATAATGTTGGTAAAGTTAGATATCTTGCTGTAGGAAATGTTCCACTTAGTAAGGAGTTAGTTGATTACAATATGGCTCAATTAGAGGAAAGAGCTAAATTTGAAGGAAGACCTGTAACTTTCCAAATGACTGTAGATGATATTTTTGCAGTTGGAAAAGGAACTTTAATTGGAAGACCAGAAAATAAATAATTGTTATTTTTAATTATAATATTTAAGAAATTTAGGTTAAAAATTAGGAGGAATATATTATGAAAATTGTAGATGTAGTTTGCTCAGCAGGAAAAACAGGATTCTATTTCGATGACCAAAGAGCTATAAAAGCTGGAGCTGGACATGATGGAATGTTTTATTTAGGAAAATCAGTCACTCCAGGATTTGAAACTATTAGACAATCTGGTGAATCTATCTCTGTTCAATTAATATTAGAAGATGGACAGGTTGCTTTTGGAGACTGTGCTGCCGTTCAATATTCAGGTGCTGGTGGAAGAGATCCTCTATTTTTAGCAAAGGATTTTATTCCAGTTATCGAAAAGAATATAGCTCCAAAATTGATAGGAAGAGATTTAGATAATTTTAAGACTTTAGCTGAAGAGTTTGATTCGATGCAAATTGAGGGTAAAAGATTACATACAGCTATAAGATATGGAATTACTCAAGCTCTATTAGATGCCGTTGCTAAAGCAAGAAAAGTTACTATGGCTGAGGTAATTCAAAAAGATTATAATACTGGAATTGAAATTTCAAAAAGACCAATATTTACTCAATCTGGTGATGATAGATATATTAATGCAGATAAGATGATAATCAAAGGAGCTGATGTCCTTCCTCATGCTTTAATTAACAATGTTAAAGAAAAATTGGGAGAACGTGGTGAAATTTTATTTGACTATGTTAAATGGCTTAGAGATAGAATCCTATCAAAAAGAGTAAATTCTGAATACTATCCTATATTCCACATTGATGTATATGGAACTATTGGAGCAGCATTTGACTGCGATACAGCAAAAATGGCTGATTACATATCTACATTAGTTGAAGCAGCAAAACCTTTCAAGTTAAGAATAGAAGGTCCTATGGATGTTGAAGACAGAGATAAACAGATTGAAGCTTTAGCGGCTCTAACAACTGAAGTAGACAAAAGAGGAATCGAAGTTGAACTTGTAGCAGACGAATGGTGTAACACTTTAGAAGATATTAAACTTTTTGCTGATAAAAAAGCTGGTCATGTAGTTCAAATTAAGACTCCAGATCTAGGGGGAGTTAATAATATTGCTGATGCTATTCTTTACTGTAATAAAGTAGGAATAGGTTCTTATTGCGGAGGAACTTGTAACGAAACAAATAGATCTGCTGAGGTTACAACAAATATTGCAATGGCCTGTGGAGCACTTCAAGTTTTAGCTAAACCAGGAATGGGTGTTGATGAAGGGTTTATGATAGTATTTAATGAAATGGCTAGAGTTGAAGCCTTAGTTAACAGAAGAAAAAATAGATAATTTAATAACCTTAGGATAAAGTGACTGTTGTTAAAATACAACAGCCACTTTTCCTTTAATTTTTAAAGAGGGTGAAATATATGACGTTAAAAAAAGCTACTAAATGTGGGACACTAGAATCAAATGATATATTCTTAATTCTTACCCCCACAAATGATGGTATAGAGATAGATTTAGAAAGTACTGTCCAAAAACAATTTGGTGAACATATAAAAGAATTGATAAAAAGCAAATTGCTAGAGCTAGGAATTGATAGTGTACATGTACAAGCTCAAGATAAAGGGGCTCTTGATTATACTATAAGGGCTAGAGTTGAAGCTGCTGTTATAAGAGGTTTATAATATATTCTTAAGATAAGAGGTGTATTTATAGTGAAATTAAGAAGAACTATGTTATTTATGCCAGGAAATAATCCTGGTATGTTACAAACAGCAGCTGTATTTGGTTCAGATGCTGTGATATTTGATTTAGAAGATGCTGTTGCTTTAACTGAAAAAGATGCAGCTAGAATATTAGTAAGTGAAGCTTTAAAAAATATAGAATATAATGATGTTGAAGTTGTTGTTAGAATAAATCCTTTGGCTACACCTTTTGCTAATAAAGATATTGAGGTTATTGCTAGACTCAAACCAGATGCTATTCTTTTACCAAAATCTTGTCCTGAAGATATAGCTGAATTGGATAAAAGATTAAATGCAATAGAAGAAGAAGAGGGCTTTGAAGCTGGAAGCATAAAAATTCACCCATTAGTTGAAACAACTTATGGAGTTGAAAAAGTATATGAAACTATTAAAGCTAGTCCAAGAGTTATCTCTGTTTTACTTGGAGGAGAGGATTTAGCTGTAGATTTGGGTGTAAAAAGAACTAAAAATTCCGACGAACTTCTTTATGCTAGAACTAAAATTATAAATGCTTGTAAAGCTTGTAAAGTAGATGCAATTGATACTCCTTTCACTGACACGAACGATTATGAAGGGTTGATGGCTGATACATTAAAAGCTAAAATGCTTGGTTTTACAGGTAAACTAAGCATAAATCCTAGACAAATAGACACCATACATAGAGCCTACACTCCATCAAATGATGAAATCAATCATGCTTTAAGAGTTATGGCGGCAAAAGATGAAGCGGATAAACAAGGACTTGGTGTCTTCTCTTTAGATGGTAAAATGGTTGATCTTCCTATCATTAACAGAGCTATCCATACTTTAGACATGGCAAGACTAATGGGACTTATTGATTAATTATTAAGGCGAGGTGTTTTTAAATGAAAAATATATTAGGAAGAGAGATTCCTGATTTTATAGAGGGATATGGTAAGGTCACTCATTACAATGGTTATCTTGCTAATAAAATGGGAACTATAAAAAAAGATTTTAATTTTAAATCTATTAATCCCTATGATAATAAACTATATACTGATATTTCAAAGTTAATGGATGTTCTTCCACTCAAAGATGGAATGACACTCTCTTTTCATCATCACCTAAGAAATGGTGACTACGTTTTAAATTTTGTTATGAAAGAAATTGCTCAAAGAGGATATAAAAATATCACTATAGTTGCTAGCTCAATATTTCCTTGTCATAAACCTATTGTTGAATATATTGAAAAAGGAGTTATTACACAAATTTATGCTGGCTATATATCTGGACCTGTGGCACAGGCTATTTCTGAAGGTAAACTTCAAAAGCCCGCTATCATGCACACCCATGGAGGACGTGCTAGATTGATGGAGACAGGAGAAGTAAAAGTAGACATTGCTTTTGTTGCAGCTCCTACCTCTGATGAATATGGAAATATCAATGGAGTTGAAGGAAAATCAGCTTGTGGTGCTTTAGGATATGCTCACTCTGATGTTGAAAATGCTCATTTAGTTGTGGCTATTACTGATAATCTTGTTTCTTTCCCAAATCCAATAATAGAGATAAATCAAACTTTGATTGATTATGTTTTGGTTGTAGAAGCTATTGGAGATCCTAAAGGAATTGTATCTGGAACTACACAGATAACTAAAAACCCAATTGGTTTAAAAGTTGCTAACTTAACAGCTAAATTTATTGAACAATCCGGCTACCTAAAAGATGGAGTAAGCTTTCAAACTGGTGCTGGTGGAATATCTTTAGCTGTTGCTGCTGAAGTTAAAAATTTAATGAAAAACAAGAATATAGTTGGTAGTTTCGCTGCTGGAGGAATTACTGGATATATTGTTGATATGTATAAAGAAGGGCTTTTTAAAGCTTTATTCGATGTTCAATGCTTTGATTTAGAGGCAATAAAGTCAGCTAAAGAAAATCCTAATCATATAAAAATGTCAGCTTCAATGTATGCTAACTGCAATAATAAAGGAGCTGTTGTAAACAAACTCGATATTGTTATCTTAGGTGCTACAGAGATAGATACAGCTTTTAATGTTAATGTTACTACAGGTTCTGATGGTATTATCATGGGTGGATCTGGTGGACATAGTGATACTGCTGCTGGCTCTAAACTTTGCATCATTGTTTCTCAATTAGTAAATGCCAGAATATCTGTTCTTAAAGAAAAAATAACTACTATTACAACTCCTGGTGAAACTGTAGATGTCCTAGTAACTGAAAGAGGAATCGCTATAAATCCTTTAAGAGAAGATTTAATTGAAAAATTTAAAAACTCTAATCTTCCTATTAGGACAATTGAAGAGTTAAAAGAGATTGCTGAAAAAATGACTGGAAAAGAAAAACCTATTGAATTTGAAGAGAAAATAGTAGCTATTGTACAATATCGGGATGGTTCTGTTGTAGATGTAGTAAAACAGATAAAAAAATAATCTTTCTTAATATTTCTCAAAAAATATAAATTTTTTCTATTGACAAAATTTATAAATAATCTTAAAATGTCTCTTGGACAAAATTTTTATAGATTTAAAGGAGAAATATTAAAATGAATCAAAATAATCATGTTAAAATTGAAGTTGCAGATCCTTCTGCACTAGGACTTTTAGGACTTGCTATTGTTACTTTAGTAGCTTCAGCTAGTAAATTTGGAATTATTAGTAGTGTATCTTTAGTTATTCCTTGGGCAATTTTCTTAGGAGCTTTTGTACAATTAATCGCATGTTTAAACGATATTAAACATGGAAATGTATTTGGAACAACTGCTTTTGGTGGATATGCTTTCTTCTGGTTTGGAATGGCTATGAGTTGGATGATTCAACTTGGTGTATTTGGAGAAGCTATGAGAGCTGCTGCAGATCCTAAAACTTTTGGATTTGCATTTATAGGTTACTTAATCTTTACTCTATATATGACAATCGGAGCTGTTGAAACTAATAAGACACTACTTGTTATATTTATACTAATTGATTTCCTATTTATTGGACTAGCTCTTTCATCTTTTGGAATAGCTTACCACTTTACTCACTTTTTAGCTGCTCTAGCTGAGTTATTAATAGCTTTAGTTTCATTTTATGCTTCAGCAGCAAATGTTTTAAATAAGACATTTGGTAGAGAGTTTTTACCTCTAGGTAAACCACTTGGAATATTTAAAAATCACGCAAAATAAATTTTTGTCAACTTATTTTCATACTAATTTCAGAAAATAAATTATTGACTTTTTTAGTATTAAATGATATAATTTCATGGAAATTTAAAATGTTAACCATCAAGAGAGATTGAGGGACTGGCCCTATGACATCTCAGCAACCTGCTTTTCAAAAGTGTGGTGCTAACTCCTGATAGATGGATGAAAACTTGGACTTGATTTATGAGCCCTTCATCTATCTAGGTGAAGGGATTTTTTATTAATATTTTTGTTAAAATTTTAGGAGGATAATAAACAAATGAAAAATTTAACTTATTTTACATCTGAATTCGTATCACCTGGACATCCTGATAAAGTATCTGACCAAATATCTGATGCTGTATTAGATGCTTGTCTTGCTGATGACCCTAATTCTAGAGTAGCTTGTGAAGTTTTCTGTACTACTGGGCAAGTTATCGTTGGAGGAGAGATTACTACTTCTACTTACATTGATATCCAAGATATCGTTAGAAGAAAAATTGATGAAATTGGATATAGAGAAGGTATGGGATTTGACTCTAACTGTGGAGTATTAAATGCTATACATGCTCAATCACCTGATATCGCTATGGGAGTAGATGTTGGTGGAGCTGGAGACCAAGGAATAATGTTTGGTGGAGCTGTTAAAGAAACTCCTGAACTTATGCCATTAGCTCTAGTATTAGCAAGAGAAATATTAGTAAAACTTACTAAAATGACTAGAAGTAAAGAGTTAGTTTGGGCTAGACCTGATGCTAAAGCTCAAGTAACATTAGCTTATGATGAAAATGGAAAAATAGATCACGTTGATACAATAGTATTATCAGTACAACACAATCCAGATGTAACACAAGAACAAATAAAAGCTGATGTAAAAGAAAGAGTAATAAAACCAGTATTAGAAGCATATAACTTAAATCCAGCTGATGTAAAAAAATATCATATCAACCCAACAGGAAGATTTGTTATAGGAGGACCTCACGGAGATACTGGGCTTACAGGAAGAAAGATAATAGTAGATACTTATGGTGGATACTTTAGACATGGTGGAGGAGCTTTCTCAGGAAAAGACCCTTCAAAAGTGGATAGATCAGCAGCTTATGCAGCAAGATGGGTAGCAAAAAATATAGTAGCGGCAGATTTAGCATATAAATGTGAAGTTCAACTATCATATGCAATAGGAGTAGTAGAGCCAACATCTGTAAAAGTAGATACATTTGGAACAGGAAAAGTAAGTGAGATAGAACTTGCTGAAGCAGTTAAAAAGGTATTTGATTTAACACCTAGAGGAATAGAAAGATCACTAGAATTAAGAAGTGGAAAATTCAAATATCAAGATTTAGCAGCATTTGGACATATTGGAAGAACTGATTTAGATATTCCTTGGGAAAAAACAAATAAAGTTGAAGAATTAAAAGCTGCATTAAATAAATAATATATTTTAAAGAAGTTATAAGATTATGTACTATATTTTTATAACTTCTTTTTTTCTTTCATAAAATTAAAAATATTTTTTCAAAAAAGTGTTGACTTTTTTATTAAAAAGGTGTATCCTTAACACATAGATTTTAAATTTTATGGAGGCAGATATGAGATTTCACATTTTTGGTTTGACTGCACAATTTAATAATAACAATAATAATATGTCGAGGTTTGGACTTTAAGTAGTATATGTTTTTCTACTTGTGGTACAAATCTTTTTCGAGTTTAACTGATTTGTACCCGACCTTGTTTATAAGCCATTCGGGTACACCGAATGGCTTTTTTATGTAATAAATAACTGTTAAGGAGTGATATATATGACAAAAACTTATGAGTGTAAATTGGATCTATTTGAAACAGAGGTAGCTATAAAAAAAGTTAAAGACTTTTTTGAAAGAGCTTTAGCTTATGAATTAAATTTAACTAGGGTATCTGCACCACTTTATGTAAGAAAATCTTCTGGGCTAAATGACGATTTAAGTGGAATTGAGAGACCTGTTAACTTCGATACTCACTGGGATAGAGATGAAGAGTATCAAATTATACATTCATTAGCAAAATGGAAAAGAATGGCTCTTAAAAGATATAAATTCCCTGTACATACTGGACTTTATACAGATATGAATGCAATTAGAAGAGATGAGGATTTAGATAATATTCACTCTATGTATGTTGACCAATGGGACTGGGAGCTTATTATAAATAAAGAAGAGAGAACAACTGAAACTCTTAAAGCTATTGTTAAAGATATCTATAAAGCACTTAGAAAAACAGAGGAGTTCATCAATAGAGAATATCCTGTATTTACAACAAAGCTACCAGAAGATATTTTCTTCATAACTTCTCAAGAGTTAGAAGATGCTTATCCTGAACTTACAGCAAAGCAAAGAGAAAATGAGATCTGTAGAGTGCACAAGGCAGTATTTATTTCTCAAATTGGTAAAACTTTAAGATCAGGTAAAAAACATGATGGAAGAGCTCCAGACTATGATGACTGGGAATTAAACGGAGATATATTAGTATGGAACCCTGTACTAGAACAAGGATTTGAACTTTCATCTATGGGAATTAGAGTAAGTGAGGAGAGCTTACAACTTCAATTAAAACTTGATGGTAAAGAGGAGAGAAAAGAACTTCCTTTCCATAAATCACTTTTAGCTAAAAAGCTTCCATATACAGTTGGAGGAGGAATCGGGCAATCTAGAATCTGTATGTTCTTCCTTGAAAAACTTCATATCGGAGAAGTACAAGCTTCTATTTGGCCAGAAGAAATGGTTGAAAAATTTGCTAAAATTGGAGCTCATTTCCTATAAGAATTTCTAAATGACTGCTCAGCTGTGCTGAGCAGTTTTTTTAAAATCAAAATATACCTAAATGATTACTTATTTTCTTGTATTCTCTTTAAAAATTCTCATAATATTAGTTGCAGTAAATATTCCAACAGCCATAGCTCCTGCTATAATAAATGTACTTATTCCCTTTTCTAGTGCTAATGGATAATTCTTATTTATAAGGTTATACATCATATAATATATTCCTCCTCCTGGTGCAAGGGGGATAAGAGCAGCTATTAGTATAGTTGTAACTGGAGTTTTCAATTTTCTTGCTACTATCTCCGAATACATTGATAAACATAGAGTAGCTAAAAAATAATTTGGTCCATCTGTCAATCCATAATTTTTTCCTAAAAGGTATACAGCCCAACTTATTCCTCCTGCTATTCCCGTATGAAATAGATTTCTATTTCTAATATTAAACATTATTCCAAAACCAATAGTAGTTATTATTGATGCAACTATCTGTACTATCCAATTACTAAAATAGATATCTATCATATTGTTCCTCCTAATTTTAAGAAAATATTAAGTGCTACCCCTGAACCAACTGCAATAGAGGTTCCTATCATTACTACTTCCATCAGTCTTGACATTCCTGTAACCAAATCTCCGGCAAATATATCTCTCATAGAGTTAATAAAAGCCACCCCTGGAACCAATATCATCAAAGTTGAGATAATTGTAATCGAAGCATCCGAGGTAAAACCTGTATGGTAAAAAAAATAAGCTGCTACTGTTGCCATAAATCCACACAATAAATTAGTAAAAAAAGTTCCTAAGTTTAATTTATCTGATATTTTTGAAAAAATTGCTACAACCAATCCAGATAAAAAAGAAGCTATAAAATCATTCATATTTCCAAGAAAAAGTATTGAGAAAAAAGAGGCTCCTATACAATTCCCAGCAGTATTTAATATAAAGGAGTACGGTGCTTCTCTTCGTATCTCTTGTAATTTTTCTTCTAAAATTTCTACATCATAATTCTCAATATTTTTAATTAAAGAGAAAACCTTATATACCTTATCTAAATTAGTACTTCTTGATTTTACTCTTCTTACTAAAGATATTATCTCCCCATTAGAATTCTCTAATGTTATAATTATACAAGTAAGAGTAGCAAAACATTGAGGATAAAATCCAAAATACTCTGCCACCGTACACACACTATTCTCTACTCTATATACTTCTGAACCACTCTCTAAAAGGGCTTCTCCCACATCACCAGCAAGGTTTAATACCCTATACTCAAATTGTTTTTCCATAGTTAACTCCTCTTTAATAATTTATCCAATTGATTATATCATAGGATATTTAGAAATAAAAGATAGTTTATATAAAAAAAGAAGTTGCTGTAAATTATAGTTACAACAACCTCTAATTATATCTATTTCTCTAATTTATTTAGTTCTTCCTCTAGTATATTCAGAAGTCTATCAAATTCAACTGCTACAGCATGGAAGCTTTCCTCTTTCTCTAAATCAACCCCAGCCTTTTTTAGTTGAGACATTGGGTGGTCATTTCCACCAGATTTTAAAAGCGTTAAATATGCTTCCTTAGCACTTTCTCTCTCTTCAACTGAATATTTTTCATTAGTTATTCTATCATATAGATTTGCTGATGAAGCAAAGCTAGTAGCATACTGATATACATAGTAAGGTGAGTTAAAGAAATGTGGAATTCTTGCCCATATTATTTTTTGTAACTCGTCCATAGTTATTGTATCTCCAAAATACTCTTTAAATAGATTATCCATTATTCCACTAAGTACATCTGGAGTAACTGCTTTTCCTTCTTCTATTAATTTATGAGCTTGATACTCATAGTTTGCAAATAGAGTTTGAATATAGAAAGTTCCTACTATATTCCCTAAAGCTTGCTCTATCAATGCTATTTTTTCAATAGGATCATTTGAATTTTTTATCATATAATCAAGAAGTAATCTCTCATTGAATGTAGATGCCACTTCAGCTACAAATATTGTATAATTGTGTGTAGCATATGGTTGATTTTCATTAGAAAGCATAGTATGTAAAGTATGTCCTAATTCATGTGCCAATGTAAATACATCATCTAAAGTAGATTGATAGTTCAATAACATATATGGATGTACATCATATACTCCTATAGAGTAAGCTCCACTTCTTTTATTTTCAGTTTCAAATACATCTATCCATCCTTCACTTATAGCTGTATTCATCTTTTTAGAGTAATCTTCTCCCAATGGAGCTACTGAATTATATACCATCTCCTTAGCTACATCATAATCAAAATTTTTATCATATTCAACTATATTTATACTGTTGTCATAGTAGTGATACTCTTTCAGTCCTAAGGCTTTCTTTCTTAAATTAACGTATCTTTGTAGAGGGGCATTATTATCTATTGCCGATTTTAGTAAAGTCGTATATACCTCTGTTGGTACATTTTTAGGTTCAAGAGCTTTTTCTAAGCTTGAACTATAGTTTCTTCCTTTAGCTGAAGCTACATCTCTTTGAAGTAGTGCTCTATAGATAGCACCATAAGTATTTTTGTTATTATTAAAAGCTCCATATAAAGCTTCAAAAGCTTTCTTTCTATCCTCTTGATTTCTATTAGTAGCTAAAACCTTTGAATAAACACCATTTGTTACAGGTCCCTCATAACCATCAGATAATTTTACCTCATTCCATTTCATATCTGAAATAGATAGTTCAGCATATATATCATGTGGAGCTCCCATATATTGTCCATAATAAGATAGAAGTTTCTCCTTTCCTTCATCTAATACATGTCCTTGTAATCTATATATCTCCATAAGTCCAAATCTTTGATCTTTTAATTCTGGATTTTCCTCTATCCATTTTTCCATAGTAGCTTGTGGAATCTCTAATATCTCTGGTGTTATCCAAGCTGCACTTACAGAATACTCTGTATAAACCGATTGAATCTCTTGAAGTTTTACTGAAGATGTTTCATCTTTAGAATCTAAATCTTTTAACATATATACATATACGTATAGTTTATCTAATAACCTTCCCATTTTTTCTTCTAATTGAATAAGCTCTATAAACTTCTTAGAGTCCTCTTTTATCTTTCCTTTGTATTGAGGAATCTCTTTCATCATTGCTTTTAGTTCCTCTAGTTCTCTATCCCACTCTAACCAATCTGAATAGAAATCATTCATATTCCATTTATATTTATTATCAATCTCACTTCTTTTTAACACTTTACTCTCCTTCTCAAGTGGTTTAATAATCTCATTTTTTACTACTTCTTTTTTCTCTCTCTTTTCATTAGTGAAATAGAGTCCAGCTAATGCTGCGATAAATCCAATAATTATGAGATTTTTCATCTTACCACCTCTCTAATCTAAGTTTTTTAATTTTATCTCTCTATCTTGAGGAAGAATCTTATTTAAAACTACTCCAGCAAAAGCTGCTAAAGCTAATCCTGAAACTGAAACAGTTTGCCAAATAACAATATTATCCACAGCTATTCCTAATACAAATATTATAGATGCTATTATTAGATTTCTTGAATTTGAAAAATCAAGTCTTGCATCAACTACAGTTCTTACTCCAACAGAGGCTATCATACCGAAAAGTATAACCGATACTCCTCCCATTACTGGTAAAGGTATTGTTTGTAGTAATATTCCAAATTTACCTATAAATCCTAAAATTATCGCATAACAAGCCGCTATTCTTAATATTGCAGGATCATAAATCTTTGTTACTGCTAATACTCCAGTATTCTCTCCATAAGTAGTATTTGCTGGTCCACCTAAAAGCCCTGCCGCTATTGTAGCAAGTCCATCCCCTAAAAGAGTTCTATGTATTCCTGGATCTTTAAAGAAATCCTTTCCTACTACCGCTCCATTAGTTGTAATATCTCCTATATGCTCTATAAATACTACTAAAGCTATTGGAGCTATTGCTATTATTCCAGTAAGTGACATCTTTGGAATTGTAAATAAATCATTTGCTGCCTCTGCTGATAATCCTATCCATTTAGCTTGAGATACAACACTAAAATCTACCATTCCTAAAAAAGTTGCTACTATATATCCTACTATTACAGCACTTAATATTGGAATAAGTCTTAGGAAAGATTTTTTCATCATAGTTATAGATACCATTGTTACAATTACTGCAAAAGCTACGATTAAACTTTTTGTATCAAATTTTCCATTAGCATAACCAGCCATATTTAAAGCTGTTGGACTCATTCTAAGTCCTATCAACATGATAATAGGTCCTGTTACTATTGGAGGAAAGAATGATTTTACTCTCTCTACTCCAAAAGTTTTTACTAAGTAAGACATAAGAACATATATAAATCCCGCTGCTATTACTCCACCCTTTATAGCTCCAATTCCTTCATTTTTTAAAACTAAAGTCAAAGCTCCTATAAAGGCAAAAGATGAACCTAAAAATACTGGTACTATTCTCTTAGTGCAGAAGTGGAAAATTAAAGTTCCTACTCCAGCAGCTATCAAAGCTAATGATGGATTTAATCCAGTCAAGAATGGGACTAACACCGTAGCTCCAAACATAGCAAGTACATGCTGTATTCCCAGAATAAATTTTGTTTTTCTTGTTACAATTTCTTTGTTTTCCATTTTTTTAATTTCCTCCATATATTTTTAATTTTATTTTATTACAACTCCCATTAACTTTCCTTTACTAAAAGAAACAACACATCTGTCCTCAATAGCTATATTACTCATACAGATACTATCCCCTTGATGTAAAGTATACTCTTTAAGCGGATATTTAAATCCCTCTAAAGTTAATCCTTCAACCTTCTCTGAAAAAGGTATAAAAGATATTATTTTTCCCTTTGCTCCTATAAACTCTTTATACTTCTCTATTGCAAAAATCTCCTCTTTTTCAGTTAAGAAGCTTAGATTTTTAAATTTGAACATCAAATTTAAATTAGTTAATTCATGGTCTTTTCTTCCACCTAATCCACCAATTATAATAATTTTTTCATATTTTTTCTCTGTTATATATTGTAATATTAACTCCCCATCAGTATAATCCTTATCTTTTGGGAATTTTTTTATTACTACTCTATTCTCTCTATACTTATCTAATATTTCCTCCGACACAGAATCAAAGTCTCCCCAAATCTCTTTTGGGAATAGTTTTAACTCCTCTAATAGATTTGCTCCACCATCTGCACAGTAGATATCTCCCCTATCTTTTTCCAAAATATTTAAATAATACTCCTTACTTCCCAAAAATTCTCCATTAAAAAAAACATATGCTACTCTCATATTTACCTCTAATCATCATCAAACTCAGTATCAACAACTATAAATATTGGGAGATGATCTGAAACTTTATCCTTCATCACTCTATACTGTTTTTTTGTGAAATCTAATGCTCCGCTCTTTCCCTTAAACTCACTAGTATATATCTTAGATAAAAACATATTGTCATATGAGTTAGCTAGTTTATCCTTACCTAAAGTTGTTTTTATTCTTGGAGAAATAGCATATCCTATATCATCACTATGATTTAACAACTTTTCAAAAGATTCATCATAAGCACTTAAATTAAAGTCTCCTGCTATTATTATATCATTCTCATTTTCATCTAACCCTTGAAAATAATCATATACGCTATCCATAGCAAAAGCCTCAGCTCTTCTTTCAGACTCTTTCTTTCCAAACTTAGAGTGAACTAGAATAAAAGTAAAGTCAAAATTATCTATCTTAAAATCAGCTCCATAAGGTGGTCTTTCAAAACCTTTTACCTCATCTGGATAGAACCCTCTCGCCTCTAGAAATTCAACTCTATCACTCTTCCAAATATATGCAAAATACTCTTTATAACTCGTACTTCCAACGGCATATGGAGATATATGATATCTCCAAGTAGTCCCACTCTCTTTTTCTAGCTCTTTTACTAATTTTTCAACCCCTACCGGGTTCATTACCTCTATTAGTCCTATTATATCAAACTCCTTTAAAACTTTACTCATATAGTTAAAGTCTTTCTGAGCTTTTCCTAATCTCAAAGTATTAAAAGAAGCTATATACCCTTCCTGAGCAAACATTGTAACTATCATCAATAGATATATAATAAAAAATCTTATCTTTTTCATTCTTCCTCCCTAATTTATATCTTTAGATATTATACCATCTATTTTAAAAATTCTCTATTATATTATTTAAATTTAAAAACTTTTTAATTTTTATCTCTATTTCTTTTCTTTATTATCCAAGATAACATTTGACTTTTTTTTATTTTTCAACTATAATTTTTCTAATATAAATACAATAATATCTATAATTTTAAAGGAGGGTATGATTATGATTGCAGCTTTTTTTGATATTGATGGTACTATTTTTAGAAACTCTCTTTTGACTGAACATTTTAAAAAACTGATAAAGTATGATTTATTAGATTTTAGTGAATATGATAGAAGAGTTAAAGAGGCTTTCAAACTTTGGGATGAAAGAGTTGGAAATTATGATAATTACTTAGGAGATCTTACTGGTACATATGTTGATGCTATCAAAGGACTTCCTACGAAATATAATGACTTTGTAGCTGACAAAGTAGTAGAATTAAAAGGAAATAAGGTATATGCTTATACTAGAAAAATGATAAAATGGCATAAAGAGCAAGGACATCTTGTTATTTTTATATCTGGAAGCCCTGATTTTTTAGTTTCAAGAATGGCAAAAAAATGGGGAGCAGATGACTTTTGTGGCTCTACTTACCACACCGATGAAAAAGGGGCTCTTACTGGTGAAATATCGCCAATGTGGGATTCTAAAAATAAATTAAAATCAATAAATAAATTTTGTGAAAAATATACAATTGATTTGGAGAAAAGCTATGCCTATGGAGATACCCATGGAGATATAACTATGCTAGAGTTAGTTGGTAATCCAAAAGCTATCAATCCTAGCTTAGAACTTATTAATACTATAAAAAATGATGAAAACTTAAAAGCAAAAACAGAAATCATTATTGAAAGAAAAGATGTGATCTACTCTGTAAATGCTGATGTTAAAATTTTAAATCCTAATTTTTAGATTTTTATTCTTATGAAATTGAGGAGGAAAGAAAAGTGGTGAAAAAATTCATTTACTTTATCGTTTCAACTCTACTTCTGTTTTTTAGTTCAAGTATCAATCCTAAGATGGATGTAAATAGCTTTTATGATAAAAATCAAGCTATCTATATGATACGTACTAACGATAATACAGAAAGTTACGGTTTTATCCAACTTAATAAGGTAGAAATTTTTGCTAAAAATATTATTAGAACTGGAACACCCTTAAATTCCTTTGAGATAAAACCTGTAGTTGAAAAAGTTATAGAGATTAAAGAGAGAACACCTCATCTCTATAAAATTGGAGACTATACAATTTTAACTCGATATGAGTCCCGCATACTACTCATTTAAAACTTCTTAATTTTTACTAAAAATATTTTAAAGTAAATTTTAAGGAGTTATATTATGAGAAATTTTTTTATTGGTACTGACGTTGGTTCAACAACTGTTAAAATTGTTTGTTTGGATGAGGAAAAAAATATTGTCTATTCTATTTATCAAAGACATCTTTCAAATGTAAGAGAGACTACTAAAAATATGTTTGATGAATTTTTTAAATTTATCAAAGAAAAATATGGAGAAGATATCAGTTTTAAGATAAATCTCACAGGTTCTAGTGGTATGGGAATTGCTAGTTGGATTGGAACAGAGTTTGTACAAGAAGTTATTGCTTGTATAAAAGCTATTGAAGTGGTGATTCCTGAAACAGATGTAGCTATTGAACTTGGTGGAGAGGATGCTAAAATTACTTTCTTAAAAAATGATATGGACCAAAGAATGAATGGTAGCTGTGCTGGAGGAACTGGTGCTTTTATTGATCAAATAGCAGCTCTTCTCAATACAGATGCAAGTGGTTTAAATGAGTTAGCAAAGGATTATGACACAATCTATCCTATTGCTGCTAGATGTGGAGTATTTGCTAAAACAGATATTCAACCTCTTGTTAATGAAGGAGTAAAAAAAGGAAACATAGCTGTATCAGTTTTTCAAGCAGTAGTAAATCAGACTATTACTGGACTTGCTTGTGGTAAAAAAATTACTGGGAAAGTAGCTTTCTTAGGAGGACCTCTTTTCTTTTTAAGTGAACTTAGAAAAAGATTCATTGAAACTTTAGAGTTATCTCCTGAAGATGTGATTTTTCCCAAAAATTCTCAAATTTTTGTAGCACAAGGAGCAGCACTACTTTCCGAAGAAAATAGTAACTCTTATTCTTTAGATGAACTTAAGAATAAGTTCTTAAAATTAAATGAAAAGGATACTTCTGAAACTTCAAGGCTTCAACCACTATTCAATAACAAAGAGGAAATTGAAGAGTTTTATTCTAGACATGAGAAAGAGAAGATAGAAAATAGAGATATTGCCAGTTATTCTGGAAATGCCTATCTCGGTATTGATGCTGGTTCTACTACAATAAAAATAGTACTCATTTCAGAAGAGAAAGAGATACTTTACTCTTTCTATTCTCACAATAAAGGAAATCCTTTAGATAATATAATTAGTAACTTAAAAACTCTTTATTCTAAACTACATGATGGTATTAAAATTAAGGGTTCTTGTGTAACTGGATATGGTGAAAATCTTATAAAGTCTGCTCTTAAAGTTGATAAAGGTGTTGTTGAAACCATCGCTCACTACAAAGGAGCTCAACACTTTCAACCTCAAGTTGATTTTATACTTGATATTGGTGGACAAGATATGAAGTGTTTAAGAATAGAAGATGGTGTCATTACCTCTATTCTACTTAATGAAGCTTGCTCATCGGGCTGTGGTTCATTCCTAGAAACTTTTGCAAACTCCCTTGGAATGGATATAAAGGAATTTGCAAAACTTGGACTTACATCTAAATCCCCTGCAGACTTAGGTACTAGATGTACAGTTTTTATGAACTCAAAAGTAAAACAAGCTCAAAAAGATGGAGTTGAAGTAGCTGATATATCTGCTGGTTTATCTTACTCTGTTGTGAAAAACACACTGTTTAAAGTAATAAAAATTAAAAATAAAGAGGAGCTTGGAAACTATATAGTAGTACAAGGTGGAACATTCCTAAATGACTGTGTTTTAAGAGCCTTTGAAAAAGTTTCTGAAAGAGAGGTAATAAGACCTAATATTGCTGGACTTATGGGAGCTTTTGGAGCAGCTCTTATTGCCCTAGAAGAAGCTGGAGAAAAATCTACACTTATGAATATGAAAGAGCTTGATAACTTCCATTACACTACTAGTCTTACTCGTTGTGGAATGTGTACTAATAAATGCCTATTAACTATTCATAAGTTTGAAAATGGTGAAAATTTTATTTCGGGAAACAGATGTGATAACCCTGTTGCCAAGATGAAGAAAAAACATGCTCCAAATATGTTTGAATACAAATACAACAGATTATTTAACTATGCACCATTAGAATTATCTCAAGCTACTAGAGGAGAGATTGGAATACCTAGAGTTCTAAATTTCTACGACTCTTATCCATTCTGGTTTACTCTACTTACTGAGCTTGGATTTAGAGTTATCCTATCTGATGACTCTTCTAAGAAACTATATGAGAGTGGAATAGATACTATAACTTCAGATTCTATCTGTTATCCAGCCAAACTAGTTCATGGACATATTATGAATCTTGTTAATAAGGGAGTAAATAGAATTTTTTACCCTTGTGTAATATTTGAAGAGAAAGAGGATAAAAAATCTCAAAATCAATTTAACTGCCCTATTGTTATGTCATATCCTGAAGTTATAAAAAATAATATGGATATTATCAAAGAGAAAAATATTGATATGATGATTCCTGTATTCTCCTTTGAAAATAGAGAAGTTCTTTACAAAACTGTAATGGAAGAGTTTTCTAAATTTGGTGTTACAAAACCTGAAGTTAAATCTGCTGTAGATAAGGCACTTGAAGAAAAATATAATTTTAGAAAAGATATGCAAAATAGAGCTAAAGAGATTATTGAAGAACTTGAAAGAACAGATAAAATAGGTGTTGTCCTTTGTGGAAGACCTTATCACTGTGATAAAGAGATACATCATGGTATACCTAATATCATTAACTCTTTTGGGATAGCTGTATTAACTGGTGATGCTGTAGCAAGCCTTGGTTCTATTGATGAAGAGTTAAGAGTTATTGATCAATGGACTTACCATTCTAGACTCTATAGAGCAGCTACAGTTGTAGGAAAAACTCCTAATCTTGAACTTATTGAACTGAATAGTTTTAGTTGTGGTATAGATGCTGTCACTACTGACCAAGTTAATGAGATTTTAACTAACCATGGAAAAGTACATACTCTTTTAAAAATAGATGAGATCAGTAATCTTGGAGCTATTAAAATTAGAATTAGAAGCTTACTTGCTGCTCTTGAATATAAGAAAAACTCTGTAACAAATAGTATTAAACATAAAATAGAGTATAAAAAAGCTGAGTTTACAAAAGCTATGAAAAAAGATTATACAATATTAGCTCCACAAATGGCTCCTATGCACTTTGATCTAATAAAACATGCCTTTAAAGCTCAAGGCTATAATCTTGAAATCCTTCCAGAAACTCAAGAAGCTCTTGACTGTGGATTAAAATATGTAAATAATGATGCTTGCTATCCGTCTATTCTTGTAATTGGAGAGCTTGTTTCTGCTCTTCAATCTGGAAAATATGATTTAGATAAGACTGCAGTTATGATATCTCAAACTGGTGGAAGTTGTAGGGCAACTAACTATCTTGGTTTCCTTAAAAAAGCTATCAAAGATGCTGGATTTGAAAAGGTACCTATAATCTCATTAAATGCTAATGGTTTTGAAAAACAAGAGGGATTTTCATTGTCACTTCCCCTTATTCACAAAGCTTTAATAGCTGTATCATATGGGGATCTATTGATGAAACTTCTATATCACACTAGACCTTATGAACTAAAGAAAGGTGAAAGTGAAGCTCTCTATACAAAATGGAAGCAACAAGTTATTAGTAATGTTCATAATGGAAACTTTTCAGAATTTAAAAGAAATTGTGAGTTAATTGTTGATGAGTTTTCAAAAATAGCAATTAGTAATGAGAAAAAAGTCAAAGTTGGTATTGTAGGAGAGATCTTAGTTAAATTCAGTCCTTTTGCTAATAATAATTTAGCTAATTTTATTGAGCAAGAGGGTGGAGAAGTCTATACTTCATCCCTTATGAACTTCATCAAATACTGTATCTACAGTGACATCTTCCTTGCTGAAAAATTTAAAGGAAAAATGGCTGGATTAAAATTAAGAGGGGCACTATGGGTACTAGATAGATATACAGCTATACTTAATAATGCTATATCTAAACATGCTAGATTTATGAGAGAGATCTCTATACAGGAAACTGCTAAGAAAACTTCTGAATTTATCTCGATTGGTCATCAATCTGGTGAGGGATGGTTCTTGATGGGAGAGATGATTGATTTTATTGAACATGGTGTTCCTAATATTGTTTGTGTTCAACCATTTGGTTGTCTTCCTAATCATATTACTGGAAAAGGTATGATTAAAAGACTTAGAGAGGAGTATGAAAATGTAAATATCACTCCTATAGATTATGATCCAGCTTACTCTGAAGTAAATCAACTTAATAGAA
The DNA here is from genome assembly GCA_018883725.1 of Candidatus Fusobacterium pullicola. NCBI lineage: Bacteria > Fusobacteriati > Fusobacteriota > Fusobacteriia > Fusobacteriales > Fusobacteriaceae > Fusobacterium > Candidatus Fusobacterium pullicola. The sequence continues at coordinate 59,663 of JAHLFN010000067.1, forward strand.
TTAAACTAATGCTATCAGTAGCTAAGAAAAACATGGATCAAAAAATATCTTAATTAAATATTATCAATACAAAAATACAATAACTACTTAGTTATTCTTTGAAGAGAATCTACCTCTTATTTGAAGTAGATTCTCTTTTATTATTTCTTAAATATCAGATAATTCCCTAAAGCAAGAGGAGCAATCTCATAAATTTTTTCATAAAATTTAGATCTTTTTATCTGATAGTTCTGCTCATCTAAGGTTATCTTTCCTATCTCATTTAGTAAAGATTTAAAAATATATTTATTTTGGAAAAACTCTCCATAAAGGATTATTTTTTCTGGATTGATTACAGAGATTATCATATCTAGAGCATAAGCTATATATTGTATAGCCTCCCCTACTACAGAAAGAGACAGCATATCTTTCTCCTCTACTCCCTCTAATACATCTTTTATCTCTAACTTTTTACCCTCATCTAATACTTTTTTTAGTGAGCTATATTGATTATTTATTCTAATTTGAGCCATAATCTTTTTTATGATAGCCCTATTGGAAACTTCCGTTTCTAGGCAACCTTTTTTACCACAAGAGCATTTTTCTAAACTATTTCTTTTAACTACCATATGACCTAACTCTCCAGACATAGAGCCGTAACCATGGTACAACATATCATTTAAATATATACTTCCCCCTACTCCCTCTTCTACATTGAGTACAACAAAATTTTGGTTATCCCTACACTCACCAAATACCTTCTCTACAAGTGCCATTACCCTAACATCATTCTCTAAATAGACTTTTTTTCTAAACTTTTTTTGAAATCTTTCAACAATAGAAATATTTTTTGTATTGTAATGTGGTGAAAAAATCGATACTCCTCTTTCACTGTCTACAAGTCCATTCATGACAACAGAGATTACCTCTATATCTTTATTCTTAGTTAACTCCTTCTCTATAATCTCCTCTGTACTTCCTACTATATCCCCTCCTAGATCTCCCAATCTATATCTTCTAGTTGAAATAATATTCCCATCTATATCTCCAATAGTTACTTGAACAAACATAGGTGCAAAATATACCCCTAAAATATTTCCTATCTTATCTTTATTGATATTTAAAAGAGATGGTTTTCTTCCACCACTAGATTCTCCTTCTCTCTCTTCTATTATAATCTTTTTCTCTAAAAATTCATTTATCACCTTTCCAACTGCTGCTGGTGTTATTCCAAACTCTCTTGAAATATCTATTCTAGATATTCCATTCTTAGCTTTTATCAATTCCAGTATCTTTAATTTTAAATTCTCTATTTTCAAAGTATCCCCCCTTACTATCTACATATATTTTATCCTATTTCTCTATAAAACTCCAAACTTATTTTAAAAAGTAAAATAACTTTTTGAATTTTTTATGTTTTTTTCTTGATTATATGTAAAAATATTATATACTAGTGATAAGTAAATAGATAAATTAATCGGAGGTTAAACATGATAAAAAATCTAATAAAAGAGTTTAAAAAAGTTTTCAACTATGAGGGAAAGGTAGATGTTTTCTTTTCTCCTGGTAGAGTAAATCTTATTGGTGAACATACTGATTACAATGGTGGATTTGTTTTCCCATGTGCTCTTGATTTTGGAACTTATGGAGTTGCTGTTAAAAGAGATGATAATAAATTTAGAATGTACTCATTAAACTTTGTAAAAGAGGGAATAAAAGAGTTTTCTTTAGATGAGTTAGTAAATAAAAAAGAGGATAACTGGGCTAACTATCCAAAAGGGGTTATCAAAACTTTTATAGATGCTGGATACAAAATTGATTCTGGATTTGATATCTTAATTAACGGAACTATCCCTAATGGAGCTGGACTTTCATCTTCTGCTTCACTAGAACTTTTAACTTCTGTTGTTTTAAAAGATTTCTTTAATTTAGATATAGATATGGTTGATATGGTTAAACTATCACAAAAAGCTGAAAACCAATTTATCGGAGTAAATTGTGGAATTATGGATCAATTTGCTATTGGAATGGGTAAAAAAGACCATGCTATCCTACTTGATTGTAACTCACTTAACTACCAATATGCACCTATCTCATTAAATGGAGCATCTGTAGTTATTGCTAATACTAATAAAAAGAGAGGTCTTGCTGATTCTAAATATAATGAAAGAAGAGCATCTTGTGAAGCTGCTGTAAAGGTATTAAATAAGCATGGAATAAATATCAAATATTTAGGAGAACTTTCTGTTGAGAAATTCAATGAAGTTAAACATTTTATAACTGATGAAGAGCAATTAAAAAGAGCTACTCATGCTGTTTCAGAAAATGCAAGAACAGTTGAAGCTGTACAAAAATTAAAAGAGGGAGATATCAAAGCTTTTGGAGAGCTTATGAACCAATCTCACATATCTTTAAGAGATGACTATGAAGTTACTGGTTTTGAGCTTGATTCTTTAGTTGAAGCTGCTTGGGAAGCTAAAGGAGTAATAGGAGCTCGTATGACTGGAGCTGGATTTGGTGGTTGTACAGTTAGTATAGTAAAAGATGAAAATATAGATGAATTTATAAAATCAGTTGGGGAAAAATATACAGCTAAAACAGGACTTGTAGCTGACTTCTATGTAGCAAAAATCGGAGATGGAAGTAGAAAGTTAGGTGAATTTTAATGAATATATTTAAAGATATAAAGCTTTTACTTGCTTTTGGATTAAAAAATAATCTAATTGGAAAATATGATAAAATAATTGCTAGAAATGAGATACTACACCTATTAAAATTAGATGAATGGGAAGATGTAGAGTATAGCGAAGCTGAAATTCCTGAATACCCTACTGAAATTTTAAATAGAATGTGTGATTATGCAGTAGAAAAAGGTATCATCGAGGATACAATCACTATGAGAGATCTTTTTGATACTGAAATTATGGGAAAATTAACTCCTACTGCTACTCAAATTATAGAAAAATTTGAAAAAATCTCTCAAGATAAGGGAGTAGAAGAAGCTACTAATTTCTATTATGACTTTGCTCAAAAATCTAACTATATTAGAATGGATAGAATAGCAAAGAACATGCACTGGTACTCAGCTACTGAGTATGGTGATATGGAAATAACAGTAAATCTTTCTAAACCTGAAAAAGACCCTAGAGATATTGCTAAAGAGAGATTAATGCCTCAGTCTTCATACCCAAAATGCCTACTTTGTTATGAGAATGTGGGATACTCTGGTAGGGTAAATCACCCTGCTCGTCAAAATCATAGAGTTATTCCACTAACTCTAACAAATGAGCCTTGGTTTATTCAATATTCTCCATATGTATATTACAATGAACATGCCATTGTATTCTCTGGAGAACACAGACCTATGAAAATTACAAAGGAAGCTCTTGATAGACTTACAAGTTTTACAGAGCAAGTTCCACACTATTTCCTAGGTTCAAATGCAGATCTACCAATAGTTGGAGGTTCTATCCTTAGCCACGACCACTATCAAGGTGGACACCATGAATTTCCTATGGCTAAAGCTCCTGTAGAGAAGGAAGTTATTTTCAAAGGATATGAAGATATAAAAGCTGGAATTGTAAAATGGCCTATGTCTGTACTTAGAATAACTGGAAAAGATAGAGCTAAATTAGTTGAATTAGCTGATAAAATTTTAAAATCTTGGAGAGAATACAGTGATGAATCTCTTGGAATATTTGCTTATTCAAAGGATACTCCTCACAACACTATCACTCCAATAGCTAGAAGAAGAGGAGAAAACTTCGAATTAGATTTAGTTCTTAGAAATAATAGAACTAGTGAAGAGCATCCACTTGGAATATTCCACCCTCATGCTGATGTTCATAATATTAAAAAGGAAAATATTGGACTTATTGAGGTAATGGGACTTGCTGTTCTACCTGGAAGATTAAAAGAAGAATTAGAGATTTTAAGTGAATATATCGTTGCTTCTAACTATGAAGAAAAGATAAAAAATGATAGTAAAGTTGAGAAGCATTTAGATTGGATAAAAAATATTATGAAAAAACATGAAAAAATATCTTCTCAAAATGCTCATGATATATTAAAATCTGAAGTAGGAATTACTTTCTCTAGAGTTCTTGAAGATGCTGGTGTCTATAAAAGAGATGAGAAAGGACAAGCTGGTTTAATAAGATTTGTTGACCATGTAAATAGTATTTAATTTAAGGAGGCTATAAAAATGGCAGTATTAGTATGTGGAGGAGCTGGTTACATAGGAAGTCACGTAACTAGAGCTTTAATAGATAGTGGAGAAGAGGTTGTTGTACTTGATAACCTTTTAACAGGACACGTGGACGCTGTTCATGAAAAAGCAAAACTTGTTCTTGGAGATTTAAGAGATGAAGAGTTCTTAGATAAAGTATTTAGAGAGAATAAAATAGAAGGAGTTATTGACTTTGCTGCTTTCTCACTTGTTGGTGAAAGTATGAGTGAACCTTTAAAATATTTTGAAAATAACTTCTATGGAACTCTTTGCTTATTAAAAGCTATGAGAAAACACAATGTAAAAAATATAGTTTTCTCATCAACAGCTGCAACTTATGGAGAACCTGAAAATATACCTATATTAGAAACTGATAAAACTTTCCCTACAAATCCATATGGAGAGAGTAAATTAGCAGTTGAAAAGATGATGAAATGGTGTGACGTAGCTTATGGAATAAAATTTACAGCTCTTAGATATTTCAATGTTGCTGGAGCTCATCCAAGTGGAGAAATTGGAGAAGACCATAACCCAGAAAGTCATCTTATCCCAATCATATTACAAGTTGCTCTTGGAAAAAGAGAAAGTATCGGTATCTATGGAGATGACTACCCTACTGTAGATGGAACTTGTATCAGAGACTATATCCATGTAATGGACTTAGCTGATGCTCATATCCTTGCTTTAAAAAGATTATATAACGGTGGAGAGAGTACTATATTCAACCTAGGAAATGGAGAAGGATTCTCTGTTAAAGAGGTTATTGAAGTTGCTAGAAAGGTAACTGGACACCCTATACCTGCTGTTGTATCACCTAGAAGAGCTGGAGACCCTGCTAAACTTGTAGCTACTTCTGAAAAAGCTATGAGAGAATTAAAATGGAAACCTAAATATAACTCTCTTGAAAAAATTATAGAAACTGCTTGGAATTGGCATAAATCTCATCCTAATGGATATGAAGATTAATGAATATAACTAAATAGCAAAAGAGGTATAAATCCACCTTTCACCCTATCTCTCATTTGTGGATTATACCTCTTTTACTTTTATAATTTGTAACTACTCAGATCCCTAATTAAAAAACTAAGGCTGGGGCTGTTGTAAATTTAAATAGCCCAAACCTTTGAAATTAGCTGAAAAAAAGAGAGAGAATATGAAAAAATTTCTATAAATTAAGAATTCTTTTTAATAACTCTCTATGATAAAATCTTAAATATTATAGGAGTCTATTTTTATGGACAGAAAAAGAAGAAAAATTTCTAAACTTACTGATACTAAAAGAAATATTATTACTTCGTTTATTCAAGAGTATGATATTCAATCTACTAATGATTTGCAAGAGGCTTTAAAGGATTTACTTGGAGATACAATCTAAGAAATGATGGAAGCTGAAATGACTGAACATCTTAGGTATAATAAATATGAACGTTCTGACTCTACTAACTCTAGAAATGGTAGAAAAACTAAAACTATTCATAGTAAATATGGTGAAACAACTATTGAACTTCCTCTAGATAGGTATGCTTCTTTTGAGCCTAAAATTGTTAAAAAACGTCAAAAAAATATTTCCGCTATTGATGATAAAATCATCTCTATGTATGCTAAAAGTATAACTACGCGTCAAATCTCTGAGTAAATTGAAGTGAAATGTCACCTGTCAAGTACTCAATTTAATTATTAACATTTTTTTCTTTTTCTATTTATTAAATTCTCTATATTCTAAGGGACTTCGTTCTCCTAGATTTCTTTATAATCTTTCTTCATTGTAAAAATTTATATATGATGATCAGGCTGTAGACAATTAATTTGTCTATGGCCTTTTTTGTTTTGTTAATTTAGAAAAAGCCTGATATAATAAATTTAGGTGATTTAATATGATGAAAATAAGAAATAATAATACTAGACAAGATGTTAAAAATATTAATCTTGATATGTTAGTACCTCAAGATCATATTATTAGAAAAATTGATTCTGCGCTTGATTTATCTTTTATTTATGAAAAAGTTAAGCCTCTATATAGTAATACTGGAACTAATAGTATTGATCCTGTTGTTTTATTTAAAATAATTCTAATTCAATATCTTTTTGGAATACGTTCTATGAGGCAAACTATTAAAGAAATTGAAGTTAATATTGCTTACAGATGGTATCTAGGATATGGTCTTGATGAAAAAATACCTCATTTTACTACTTTTGGAAAAAACTGTCAAAGAAGATTTCAAAATCCAAAAATATTTGAAGAGATTTTTAACGAGATAATTTCTGAAGATATTAAATGTAGATTTGTTAATATTGAAAGTGTATTTGTTGATAGAACACATATTAAAGCTAGCGCTAATAATCAGAAAGCTAGAAATGTTTTGATAGAAGAAAACTCAAAATTTTATCAAGAACAACTTGAAAAAGAGATTAATTTAGATAGAGAAAATCATAAAAAAACTTTAAATTTTGATAAAACTATTAAAGAGAAAAGAATAAAGCAAAGTACAACAGATGTAGAATGTGGTGTTTTCCATAAAGGTGAACATAAAAAGGTATTTGCATATTCAGCTAATACAGCGTGTGATAAAAATAATTTCGTATTAGATTTTATAGTTAATCCTGGTAATATTCATGATTCTAAAGCTTTTCCAGAATTGTATAAAAAATTAAAAAACAAATATTCTGGAATAAAAAATATTGTAGTTGATGCAGGATATAAAATTCCAGCAATAGCAAAATTATTGATTGATGATAATGTAATACCAATTATGCCATACAAATTAACTCATTTTTTATATTGACTAAAATTTAGCTGACATAATTTGAAAGAAAAAATTATCAAAAAATATATATTTAAAATAATAAGATAATAGAGTATACTTTAATTAAAAAGATTATTTGGGAGATAAAGATGTTAACAAGTCGTTCAACTAAAATTTTAAAGTTTTTATTAAGTCAAGATAAAAAAATCTTCTTAAAAGATATAGCTGAGTATTTTAAGGTAAGTGAAAGAACAATTCGTTATGAGTTGGATAAAATAAATGAAGAGTTAAATAAAGAGAATCAGATTTCATTAAATAAAGGGGAGTGTTTTATAGAGAATATAGAAGAGATAGAAAAAATCTTAAATGAAAATACTCCATATATTCCTTCTGCAAAGGAGAGAGAATTATTTATTTTGTTAAATATATGTTTGATAAGAAAAATCAAACAATCAACTTTATCAGATTTTTTAGATATTAGTATAAGTACAGTAAAAGCTCATTTAAGAGATATAAGAAAAGTTTTAGATGTATATGGTTTAAAATTAGAAATCCTACCTAAAAAAGGATTAGTAATCGAGGGAAGTGAAGAACAGATTAGACAATGTACTCTAAAAGCGATTACATTATGTAAAAGAGAAAAAAGTAAATTTTTAGATAATATTATTTATGAATATCTAGGAGATATAAATCAAGAGGGAATAAAATTATTTATAAATTATTGTCAAAAGTTAATGGAAAAAATAATCTCTGATGAAGCTTATGATATTATTTTAAAATATATAACTTTAGTTATTTATTTTAATAAAAATGATAATAAGATAAAAAATATAAAAAATAGTAATTTTTTGGAAAATACTAAGGAATATGAAGCTATAATTCAATCTAAAGCTCTATTAGAAGGATTTTATGAAATGGAATTTTCAAAAGAAGAGTATTTAAAGATGACTGACTATTTTTTAGGAAGTCATACTTATAATATTACATACTCTTATTATGAAAACTGGGTAGAGATAGAGATAATGGTAAAAAATTTTATAGAACAAGTAAATAAAGAGTTAGAAGTAGATATAGCAAATGATGAAACTCTTATACTAGGACTAATAAATCATATAAAACCAACTATATATAGGATAAAAAATGGAATAGAATTAGAAAATAGTATTTATGAAGAAGTTGTAGAAAGCTATCCTAATTTATTTTCAATAGTTAAAAAAGCTGTTGAAAAATTAGAGAATTTTATAGGGATAATATTTACAAATGATGAGATAGCCTTTTTAACAATCCATTTTAAAGCAGCTATTGATAGAAATATTAAAATAAAAAAAGAAAAATTAAAGGTTTTGATAGTTTGCGGTTCAGGATATGGAAGCTCAAAATTACTAGCTCAACAGATTAAAGATATTTACAGAGTTGAGATAGTAGACGCTATTCCAAGATATTTATTAGAAAAGGTTGAAAGAAGAAAAGATATAGATTTAATTTTAACAACAGTTCCATTAGATAATTTTAATACTAATAGAGATGTAATAAGAGTAAATCCAATTTTATCTAAAGAGGATATTCAAAGTTTAGATAACTATCCAGTTCCTAGAGATAATAAGAAGATACTTTTTTCTCAATTAATAAAGGTTTTAGAAGATAACTCTAATATTGTGGTAACAGAAAAATTATTAAAAAGTTTAAAAAATTTTTTAGATACAAAATTAATAGACGATATTTGTCAGAAAAAAAATACAATATTTGACCTATTACCTGAAAGTAGAATAATTATAAAAGGAAAAGCTAAAAATTGGGAAGAAGCAATAATTGAAACAGGAAATTTATTATTAAGAGATGGGTGTATTAAAGAAGATTATATTGATGAGATGGTAAAAATAGTTAAAGAGTTTGGAAATTATATTCTTTTTGTACCTGGAGTAATATTTCCTCATGCAAAAGCTAAATCAAAGGTTAGTAAAACAGGATTCTCATTGGCAATTTATGAAGAGGGAATAGATTTTATAGATGGTAATAAAATAAATGTAGTAATAAGTTTTTGCTCACAAGATGGTAGAGAACATCTAGATAGTTTAGTAGAAATAATTGAAAATTTTGAAGAAAATAAACTATTAAAAAAATTAAAGAGATGTAAAAATTCAAAAGATGTATTAAAGTGTATAAATATATAAAAAAAGGAGAGAATTTTTTCTCTTTTTTTTTTGAAAAAAATCAAATCTTTAATTTTATTTGAGAATATTTTATAATAAATTAGAACAAAGATGGAGGTAATATAAATGTTAAAAGATATTTTGGCGGATAATATAACTGTATTAACAAAAGTAGAAAGTTGGCAGAAAGCTATTGAGATTGCTGCTACTCCTTTATTGGAAAAAAATAAAATAAAAGAAAGTTATATTCAAGCAATGATAGGAAATATAAAAAAATTTGGTGAATATATTATAATAGCTCCAAATGTGGCTATGCCTCATTCTAGACCAGAAGATGGAGTTAATGAAAGTTGCTTAGCATTATTAAAATTACATGAACCTGTAAAATTTGATAATGGAGAGGAAGTACAATTATTTTTTGTCCTAGGAGCAAAAGATAATAGTTCTCATATCAACACATTGACTGAACTTATGGAAATAGTAGATAATGAGGAAAAAATAGAGGAATTACTAAAAACTAATACTATAGAAGAAATAAAACAAATAATATAAAAAAATTCAGGAGGAAGAAAAATGATAAAAATTTTAACTGTATGTGGAAATGGAATTGGAAGTAGCTTAATGTGTGCTATGAAAATTGATGAAATTTGTAAAGAGGAGGGAATAGAAGCAGAAGTAGCTTCATCAGATTTTAACTCTGTAGCTGGAAAACAAGCAGATTTAATAGTAACAGTAAAACAACTTGCTGAACAATTACAAGGGTATAATGTAGCTGAAATAAGAAGTTATACAAATAAGAAAAAAATAAAAGAAGATGTTTTAGAAAGAATAAAAGAATTAGTTAAATAAAAAATAATAATATATAAAGTTTAGGAGGAAGAAAAATGGAGTTTTTAAAAATAATAGGAAATGATATTTTAACAAGCCCAGCATTTTTATTAGGAATTATATCTTTAGTAGGATTATTAGCATTAAAGAAACCTTTTAATAAATTAATTACTGGAACTTTAAAACCAATATTAGGATACATAATGTTGGGAGCAGGAGCAGATTTCATTGTAAAAAATCTAGACCCATTAGGAAAAATGATACAAGAAGGATTTGGAATAACAGGAGTTGTTCCAAATAATGAAGCTATAACTTCAATAGCTCAAAATTTATTAGGTAAAGAAACAATGTTTATTCTTGTAACTGGATTAGTAATAAATATAATTATTGCAAGAGTTACAAAATATAAATATATTTTCTTAACAGGACACCATAGTTTCTTTATGGCATGTATGTTCTCAGCTGTTTTATCAACATCAGGAATGAAAGGAACAACTTTAATTTTAATTGGTGGTATATTATTAGGAGCTTGGTCAGCTATATCTCCAAGTATAGGACAAAAATATACAGACTTAGTAACTGATGATGATGGAATTGCTATGGGACACTTTGGTTCTTTAGGTTACTATTTATCAGCATTTATAGGAGAGAAAATAGGAAATAAAGGAGACAGTACAGAAAATATCGTAATTCCAGAAAAAGTTAACTTCTTAAGAGATAGTACAATATCTACAGCAATAACAATGTTAGTATTTTATCTAGTAGCTGCTATAGCTGCAGGTCCTGAATATGTTATGACTAATCTTTCAGGAGGAAAAAACTATATAGTATTTGCAATAACTTCAGCTTTAAGCTTTGCTGTTGGAGTAACAATTGTGTACAATGGAGTAAGAATGATACTATCAGAATTAATTCCAGCTTTCCAAGGGGTATCACAAAAATTAATACCAAATGCAATACCAGCAGTAGACTGTGCAGTATTTTTTACATATGCACCTAACGCTGTGTTAATTGGATTTATCTCTTCATTCATAGGTGGAGTTATAGGAATGATTGTTCTAGGAGCAATGGGAGCAGTATTAATTATTCCTGGATTAGTACCTCATTTCTTCTGTGGAGCTACAGCAGGAATATATGGAAATGCTACTGGAGGTAAAAAAGGAGCAATAGTAGGGTCATTTGTAAATGGATTATTACTAGCATTTTTACCAGCAGCATTATTACCAGTATTAGGAAGCATAGGATTCCAAAATACTACATTTGGAGATTTCGATTTTGGAGTTTTAGGAATCCTTATAGGAAAAGCAGTAGAAGGTGTTGGAGAGATTGGAGTATATGCAATAGTTGTAATATTATTAGTAATATTAATTGTACCAAACTTTATTAAAACTAAAACACACGTTATAAATGCAAAAGACGAGTATTAATATATAAAAAAAGGAAGGTAAAGGTATGAAGAAAATATTATGTGTAGGGCATTCAGCTTATGATATAACATATCTTTTACCAAATTTCCCAGTAGAAAATAGAAAATATAAGGCACAAGAGAGAATAATGGTGAGTGGCGGACCTGCAGGGAACGCCTCTTATCTTTTAGGGAAATATGGAGAAGAAGTTTCATATATTACTACATTAGGAAATGATGTTTATGGAAATGAGATTTTAAATGATTTAAAAAGTGTAGGAGTAGACACAAAAAATATCTTAATAAAAGATGAATATGTTACACCTTGTAGTTTAATTATAGCAAATGGAAGTAATGGTTCTAGAACTATAATAAACTATCGTGAAGAGGAAAAAATAGATAAAATAGAATTTAAGTATGAAAATGAACCGAAGATTCTACATTTTGATGGACATGAATTAGATTTAGCTTTAGAAGCAATAAGATTATTTCCAAATACAATAAAGGTATTAGATGCTGGGACATTTAAAAAAGGAACAGTAGTATTAGGGGCTTTAGTTGACTATCTTGTATGTTCTGAAGATTTTGCAAAGGATTATTGTGGTATTAATAAAATAGATGAGGATAATTTCTTAGAAGTTCTTTTAAAATTAAAAGAACTAAACAAAAACACTGTAATAGTTACTTTAGGAGAAAGAGGAGCTATTATGGAAGAGAATGGAAAAGTAAGAAAATTTAAGGCCTTTAAAACAAAAGCAATTGATACAACAGGAGCTGGGGATATTTTCCATGGAGCTTTTGTATATGGATTGAGTAATGGTTTTTCAATTGAAAAAAATATAGAATTTGCTTCTGCATGTGCTTCATTGTCAGTAGAAAAATTAGGTGGAAGAAACTCTATTCCTGAAATAGAAGAGGTATTAGAGAGAATAAAAAGGGGTTAATAAATGAAAAAGTATAGCTATAAAGAATTAGGATTAGAAAATACTAGAGAAATGTTTAAAAGAGCAAATGAATGTGGATACTCGATACCAGCTTTCAACTTTTGCAATATGGAACAATTACAAGCTATTTTAGAAGCTTGTGTAGAAACAGATAGTGATGTAATACTTCAAATATCTGCAAGTGCAAGGAAATATATAGGAAAAGAACTTTTACCACTAATGATAAAAGGAGCAATAGAGGAGATTAGAGCAAAAGGTTCAAAAATATCAGTTGCACTTAATTTAGACCATGGAAAAGAAGTAGATATGATAAAAGATTGCTTAGATTACGGTTTTTCTTCAGTAATGATAGATGCTTCAAAATATGAGTTTGAAAAAAATGTGGAAATAACAAAATCTGTTGTGGAATTGGCAAAAGAGTATGATGCTTCTGTTGAAGGAGAGATAGGAATTATTTCGGGAGTAGAAGATGAACATAGTTCAAATGATTCTCATTTTACTAAACCTAAAGAAGCTATTGAATTTATAGAAAAAACAGGAGTAGATTCTTTAGCAATAGCAATAGGAACTGCTCATGGAGCACATAAATTTAAACCAGGAGAAGACCCTAAACTAAGATTGGATATTTTAGAAGAGATTAAAGAAAAAATAGGTTCTTACCCAATAGTATTACATGGTTCTTCATCTGTACCTCAAGAATATATAAAAAAATTTAAAGAGTTTGGTGGAGAAGTAAAAGATGCCATTGGAATTCCAGATGAAGAATTGAAAAAAGCTTCAAAATCAATTGTTACAAAAATAAATGTAGATACTGATGGAAGATTAGTATTTACTAGTTGTTTAAGAGAAAATCTTAAAAATAATCCAAAAGAGATGGATTTGAAAAAAATCTTAGAATATCCAAAAGAAGAGATGAAAAAATTCTATAGTGAGAAAATAAGAAATATTTTTAAAATAAATTAAAATTATAATTATTCTCTATTCTTAATAAAATAAACTTAATACGTAACTACTCAGGTCTATAATTAAAAAACTAAGACTTTCTTCCAAAAATTTGAAGAAGGTCTTTTTTTGTTGCCAAAAATATAATATACTATTTAAGTACTTTTTTGATTAGGAGGTGAACCATTATGAAAAATTTAACTTTTGAAGAACTTTTAGATAAACTTGAAAAAGCTCTTGCTAGAATTGAAGCGCTAGAAAGAAAATGCTACCCTTAGAGCTAGACTTAATATGAATAGTTCTAATAGTAGCCTTCCTCCTTCTACTGATAGATTTACTAAAAAAAAGATAGATCTCTTAGAAAGAATAGTAATAAATCTTCTGGTGGACAAATTGGACATAAAGGTTACACTCTTAATAAGGTACAGAAACCTGATTCTATTGTTGATTTAGAACTTAATATTTGTCCTCATTGTAATACTGATTTACAAAATTCAAA
>JAHLFN010000068.1 GCA_018883725.1 Candidatus Fusobacterium pullicola
TACTCTAATTTATTTCCAGAACGTAGAGTACCTCTGTAAAATTTTGTAAATCCTTCTTCAGTAATAGCCTTTATAAACTTTATTTTTTCTGGCTCTTCACTATGTTCAGAAAACACATAAGTTATATTTAAATCACTATTAGATTTTATCAGATCAATTAGTACATTTTCTTCCAATTCACTTAATTTTCTATTAGTAAACTCAATAGCCATCTGTCCATGACCAATAAAACTTCTGGCCTCTTTAATTTTTTCAACTAAACTATCTCTTATAGCTAAAAAATCTACTTCATTATTTAGGTGAATGGATAATCTATCTTTTTTACCTTTTAAAATGACATAATTACTCATAAAGTATCACCTTTTTTTATCCTTATACAGTGAGTATACCACATGTTCAACATTTAATCAATACTATAGCTTATTATTATTGTAAGAATTATGAAAAAATGTTATAATTTTAAATGAAATAAAAAAAGGAGCTAAGAGTATGAGTAAAAATTATTTTAAAGGAAGTGTTGTTTTAAATCCTGTTCCAGTAGTTATGGTAACAAGTAGAAATAGTGAGGGAAAGGATAATGTTTTTACAGTTGCATGGACTGGAACTGTGTGTACAAAACCACCAATGTTATCAATTTCAATAAGGCCAGAAAGATTATCTTATGAGTATATAAAAGAGAGTATGGAGTTTACTATAAATCTTCCAACTAGAAGATTAACAAAAGAAACTGATTTCTGTGGAGTTCGTTCTGGGAGAGTTGTAGATAAAATAAGTGAGATGAAATTTACCATGAAAGAGGGAAAAGAGGTAAATAGCCCCTATATAGATGAGTGTCCTGTAAATATTGAATGTAAAGTAAAATCAATAATTCCATTAGGAACACATGACTTATTTATAGCAGAAGTACTTTGCTCACATATAGATAAAAAACTGATTGATGAAAATGGAAAAATCCATTTTGAATGGGCAAATCTTATAACTTATTCTCATGGGGAGTATTTTCCTGTTCCAAAGACACCAATAGGAAGTTTTGGATATTCAGTAGCTAAAAAAGCAACAGTAGAAAGAAAAAAATCTGAAATTAAAACAGAAGTGAAACCTAAAAAGAAAAAGAATAAATCAATAGAAAAATCAAAAAAGAAAGGAAAAAGATAATGTCAGATAGATTAAATGCTTTAGGACAATATATTGTTGAACAAACTAAGAAAAATTTTAATTTTAAACAGATAAAGAATGATCCTATTTACTATAATATTTTATTTACTGTAGGAACAGATGATTATTTAGTAGCAGATGATAAAGGCGAGATAGAATCTACAATTAGATTAATGGAGTTCAGAGCATATCATAAGGATTACCCACCAAAGCAACTAAAGAGATATACACATAGAAAGTTTGAAAAGGTTCATAAAAAGAAAGAGGAGTATATTACAGTAAAGGGAAAAAGATATATAATAATTAAATTATAATTTTATCAAGCTCAATTTTTATGTAATATAAATTTTATTAAAATTAAAACAATAAAATAATTTAAAGTTATAAAAAAGGGAAAAAACTTACTTTAGTTTTTAGAGTAAATTTTTTCCTTTTTATTTGCAGTAAGTTTTATGATTGTTTATTTTAAATAAAATATAAAGAGTTTTCTTTTTATGAGAATATAACTTATAATCTAATTTATATAACAAAAAAATTAAAACTGTGTTATAATTTTTAATGTTAAAGATAGATAAAGAGGAGTATAGAGATGAGTAAAGAGTTAAAAGATATAGATATAAAAGTTATAAAGTTCCTATTGTCAGCTGGAGTTTACAGTGATTTGGCAATAGTTAAAAATTTAGGAATAACTTATGAGGAATTAGAAGAGTCATACACAAGACTTTTAAAAGAGGGGTACCTAGAGAGTTATGAGGAGTATAAAAAAAGAGAGCAGGAGGATTGTCATTCAGGTTCTAATTGTGGAGAATGTTCTAAAAATGATGGAACATGTAGGGCGTGTTGCTCAAATAATAAACAGGAGTATTCAGATGTAAAAGTAATTACTTGGAAAGCAATAGATAGATTTCAAGAGTAAGAGAGTTTAAATAGTTAGAGGAGAAGAAGGTATTAAAAATTACTAGGAGGAGAAATGTTTTTAAAGGCAGTTGAGATTTTTGGTTTTAAGTCTTTTGGAGAGAGAGTATATATAGAATTTAATAGAGGATTAACTTCGATAGTGGGACCAAATGGAAGTGGAAAATCTAACATACTAGATGCTGTACTTTGGGTATTAGGAGAGCAATCATATAAAAATATTAGAGCTAAAGAGAGTGCGGATATAATATTTTCTGGAGGAAAAGATAAAAAGGCAATGAGTTTTGCTGAGGTTTCATTGTATATAGATAATGGAGATTCTTTTTTACAAATTGAAAGTGAAGAGGTAAAAATAACTAGAAAGTTATATTCATCTGGAGAAAATGAGTACTATATTAATGATTCAAAAGCTAGATTAAAAGATATTGGAAATCTTTTCTTAGATACAGGAGTGGGAAAGAGTGCATACTCTGTAATAGGACAAGGAAAGGTAGAGAGAATAATAGGTTCTTCATCAAAAGAGATAAAGGGAATAATTGAGGAAGCAGCAGGGATAAAAAAATTCCAGGGACAGAAAAATGAAGCAGTAAAGAATCTTGAAAATGTAGATGGAGAGTTAGAAAAGATAGATTTAGTACTTAGAGAGGTAGGAGAAAATAGAGAAAAAGTAGAGAAACAAGCTGAAAAAGCACAGGAGTATTTAAAACTAAAAGATAATAGAGATTCATTAGCTAAGGGGATATATCTTTGTGAGTATGAAAGTAAAGATAAAGAGTTAGAAAAGAATAGTGTAGATAAAGAGAACTTAGTTAAAGAGACAGAAGGACTTCAAAGTGAATTCAAAAGTATAGAGTTAAGATTAGAGGAGATAGATAAAAATAAAGTTGAATTAAAAACTTATATAGAAGAGAGTGGAAATAAGAATCAAGAGCTAAAGCAGGAGATTGGTGAAAAAGAAAAGGAAAAAGTGAGGGTTAGTGAAAGATGTTCTAGCTATAAAAGAGATATAATTGATAGAGAGAATAGATTGAAACAGGGAGAAATAAAGATTGAAGAGAAGAGAAAAGCTCTATCTGAATTAGAAAAAGAAGCTACGACAATAGCAGAAAAAATAGAGACTCTTTCAAAGGAAAACCAAGAGTTTGAAAAAGAGATAAAGGAACTGGAGAAAGAAAAGGAGGATTTTAATACTGCAAGAGAGATAAAGAAGAGAAAGGTTATGGAGTTAGAGATCGAAAGAATGAAGCTTATTAACGAGATTGAAAACTCTAATAGAAGGGTAAAAGGAAGTAGTAATAAAATAAACTCTTTAAAAGAAGAGTTAGAAATAACTAATAAAAAGATGATCGATGCTGAAACTGAGAGGGATAAGTCAAAGAAAGCATTAGATGAAAAAAATAAAAATCTTGAAGAGATAAAGGTAAGAGGGGAGTTTTTAGAGCAAGAGATTAGTAAATCAAGCCAAAGAATGAATAAGCTTTCTGAGATCATAAGAACTTCAGATTATGATGAAAAGAGATATTCATCAAAACTACAGGCCTTACTTAGATTAGAAGAGAATAATGAGGGATTTTTTAAAGGGGTAAAAGAGGTACTAAATAGTAAAATTGAAGGAGTTGAAGGAGTATTTATCTCCCTTGTAAACATTCCAGAGAGATATATGAAAGCAGTAGAAGCTGGAGTACCTGGAAATATTCAAGATATCATAGTATCTACAAGTGAGGTAGCTAAAAGGGCAATAAATTTATTGAAAGAGAAGAAAGTAGGAAGAGCATCTTTCTTAGCTTTAGATACAATAAAAGTAGGAGCCAAAAAAGATATCAAATTGAATATAGATGGAGTAATTGGACTTGCATCAGAGCTAGTTGAAACATCTGAGAGATATAAAATAGTAGTGGATTTTATCCTTGGAAATCTACTTGTTGTTGAAAATATGGACGTAGCTTTAAAAATTATAAAAAATTCGATGTTTTCTGGAAATGTTGTAACCTTAGGTGGAGAATTACTTAGCTCAAGAGGAAGAATTACAGGGGGAGATTCAGGAAACTCTACAGCTAGCCAACTTTTTGAAAGAAAAAGAGAGATTAAACATCTAAAGGAAAAGGTTGAAGAGTTAAAAGAGGTTATTTCAAAAGGTGTGGATGAACAAAATAGATTAAGTAAAGAGTTAGAAAACTTTGAGAATGAGATTGATAAGATAGATAGTGCAGAAGAGGAATTAAGAAAGCAGGTAAGAGTAGCCAAAGAGTATCATGAGGATAATGGAGCTAAGGTAGAGAGAATAAGTAAAGAGATAAGAACCATAAAGATAGAGTTAGAGGAAGAGATAAAATACAATGAAGAGTTTGAAAAGAAAATAAATACCTCTAATGATGAGATGGAAAAAATAGTTTTAATAGTCGAAAAATTAAAACAAGAGGAAGAGGGAGATATAGTAAAAGCTCAGGAGATAAATGGAGTTATAACTCAAAAAAGAGCAGAGTTTTCAGATAAGAAAATAGTATATCTAAATGTACAAGATAGAGTAAATCAAATAGAAAGAGAGAGAGAAAGAGAGAAAAAAGATTTTGAGATATTGAATTTTGAGAGAGAGGAGTTAACTCAAAAGATATCTTTCTTACAAAAAGAGATTGAAAAGCTAGAGAATTTAGAGCAAACTTTAATAAAAGAGATAGATGAAAAAGTTCAGAAATATGAAAGTGAAAATATAGAGATTGTTGAAAAGAAAAAACTGAACGAAGAGCTTGGAGTTGAGGAGAGAGAACTTCTTAAAAAGAGAAAAGAGGTAGAGAGCTATCTTTTACATAAAAGAGACAGTTTAAACAAAGTTGATGAATTGCTTATAAGATTGAATGGGGACCTAGAGAGATTAAAAGAGGGCTTAGAAAATCTTAAAAAGATAGAAGCAATTACTATTGAAGTGGAGAATTTAAAAGAGAGTAAAGAGAGATTTAAAACATTAGATAGTAGATTAAAAAATTTCCAAGCGGTGAATTTACTTGCTATTGAAGAGTTTAAAGAGTTAAATGAGAAATATAACTTTTTAGCAACTCAAAGAGAGGACTTAACAAAGGGAAAAAATGTACTTTTAGAACTTATAAAAGAGATTGACGAAACTATACATAGTAGATTTTTTACAGCATATAAGGCTATAGATGAAAACTTTAATAAAATGTGTATGGAAACTATAAATAATGCTGAGGGGAAATTGATACTAAATAATCCAGATAATTTTGATGAGTGTGGAGTAGAGATATTTGTTAAGTTTAAAAATAAGAAAAGACAATCTCTTTCACTACTTTCTGGTGGAGAAAAATCAATGGTTGCTATTGCATTTATAATGGGGATATTTATGTTTAAACCAAGTCCATTTACTTTCCTAGATGAGATAGAAGCGGCTTTAGATGAAAAAAATACTAGAAAGTTAATAGGAAAATTAAAGGAGTTCACAGATAAATCTCAATTTATTTTAATCACTCACAATAAGGATACTATGAGAGAATCAGAGAGTATCTTTGGAGTAACTATGAATAAAGAGATAGGAATATCAAAAATTGTACCAGTAAAATTTTAAAATGAAAGTCCTTATTAAAATATAGATATATAAAGCTTTAATAAATATAAAGAAAATTCTTTGGGAAAATTCCTTGACTTTTTACTTTTTCTAAGGTTAAAATATAAAGTAGAACATTTTATTTGAGGAGTAATAATGAGAATATTAGCATATATATATTACCTCATAACTTCCCTTAGAAATTTTCTTTATGATAAGAGAATTTTACCAATAAGGAGAGTAGAGGGAGTAGAGATTATCTGTATAGGTAATATAACTGTAGGTGGAACAGGAAAGACACCAGCTGTACAATATTTTGTAAAAAAGTTGCAAAAAATGGGAAGAAAAGTGGCTGTTGTTTCAAGAGGGTATAGAGGAAAAAGAAAAAGAGAACCTCTATTAGTGAGTGATGGTTATGAAATTTTTGCAACTGCTAGGGAGAGTGGAGATGAGCCATTCATTCATGCCTTGAATTTAAAAGTTCCTATAGTTGTCAGCTCAAATAGATACAAAGGGTGTCTTTTTGCTAAAAAACATTTTGATATAGATACTATTGTTCTAGATGATGGATTTCAACACAGAAAGCTTTATAGAGATAGAGATATAGTTTTGATAGATGCAACTAATCCATTTGGGTGGGGAGAGGTTCTACCTAAAGGTATGTTGAGAGAAGATTTTAAAAAGGGAGCTAAGAGAGCTACAGAGTTTATCATAACAAAATCAGATTTGGTAAGTGAAAGAGAAGTAGAGAGAATAAAAAAATATTTAAAAAAGAAGAGTGGAAAAGAGGTTTCTACAGCAAAGCATGGAGTAACTTCTCTATGTGATTTAAAAGGAAATCAAAAACCTCTTTTCTGGGTAAAAGGAAAGAGGGTACTTCTTTTTTCAGGATTAGCTAATCCACTAAATTTTGAAAAAACAGTAATATCTTTGGAGCCCTCATATATAGAAAGAGTTGATTTTATGGATCATCATAATTTTAAAAGAAAAGATATAGAGCTGATACAAAGACGTGCTGAAAGTATGAAGGCATCATTTATAATTATGACAGAAAAAGATCTTGTAAAATTACCTACAGATATGAATATGGAGAACTTTTTCGTTTTAAAAATAGAGTTTACTATTTTAGAGGATAATTGTTTAAAAGGAATTGGAGGAAATGTAAATAATGCAGTATAATATGCTTGATATAATAAGAGAAAAAGATGAGAAAAATCTTAGATCTTATTTAAAAGAAAGTGGAAAAATAGAAGTTTTGAGTGAAAGTGCTCAGTTTTTAGATAAAAGATCGTATTTAACTATTGATACAAAGGGAGATATAAAAAGAAAGAAGGGTAATTTTGCTTTACCTGTTTTTTCTTTTTTAAAGACAGAAGATGATTATGTAGAGGTATTATTGAACTCTTGTGATATTAAAGAGAGACAAAACTTAGATAAGATAGAGAGATATTCTAATTTAGATATTGAAAAGGTAAAGTTAAATTATATAAAGACACTTTTTAATGGTAATTTAGAGTTTTCAAAAAGATATGGAAAGGAACTATTTTTAAGAGATAGAGAAACATTCTTTAAAATTTCTTCTAACTTTGCCCTAATAGGTGATGATAATATAAAACCATTAATGGTTTTAAGCCTAAAAGAATTAATGAAAGAGTACAATGAAAATATTTTCTATATTTTTATATCATATATGACAAAATCAAGGGATAATACAGCTTTTTATGAGAATGCAGAAAGTTATTTAGGAAGTGTGGAGGAGTTAAGGTCAGAACTTTTTTTAAATAAAGAATTATTAGAAAGTTTAGAAGGGTTACAAATTCTTACTTCTTTAGCACTTATTGATGTTGTAGAGGTTGATAATAGGGAAAAGATACTTGGAAAATTAAAAGCTATGATAGAGAGTAAAAAATTATACACTCCTCTTAAAAATATAGAGAAAAGAGTTTTAAATGTTTTTTTATAGGAGGATAGATGTTGAAATATTTTAATAGTAAGCTAATTACCTATATAAAAGGAAAACATAGTAAGAATGAAGCTTTGAAAATTTTAGTTGATTTAATAAGAGAGAATAGTGATGCTCTGAAAGATGAAAACCACTTTTATGAAAATATATTAGCTAGAGAAGAATTAGGTAGTACTGGTATAGGGCAGGGAATTGCCATTCCTCATGCAAGAAGTGAAAAAATAGACAAAATAGTAGTAGCTATAGGGTTATTAGAGCATAGAGTAGATTTTAAATCTCCTGATGGTGAAGGTGTAAAGATAGTAATTTTAGTTGGTGCACCAAAGGGACAAAATAAAGAGTATCTACACTTAGTTTCTGAACTAGTTAGAACTTTTAGAGATAAGAAATTGAGAGAAGCTGTAACATGTGCAACAAATTATCAAGAACTTCTTGAGGCTATTGCGGAGTTAAAATGAGAATAGGAATATATGGTGGGAGTTTTAACCCAATACATAGAGCTCATGTGGAGATAGTAAAATTTATTCTAGAAAAGATGAACTTAGATAAGATAATAATAATTCCAGTTGGAAAAGCATCACATAGGGCAGACATTATGTTGAGTGGTGAACTAAGAAAAAAGATGTGTGAATTAGCTTTTGAAGGTGAAGATAAAATAGTAGTTTCAGATATTGAGATAAAGAGTAAAAAAACTTCTTATACAGTTGACACCTTGAAAAAAATAATCTCTTATTATGGTGGACATAATGAATTTTATGAGATAATAGGAGAGGATTCAGCATATAATTTTTCGAAATGGAAGGATTATAAAAAGATATTAGAGTTAAGTAAAGTTATTGTTTTTCGTAGAGAAGGATATGTGGGTGGAGTTGAAGATAGAAATATAATTTATCTAGATACACCACTATATAATATATCGTCGACGATGATAAGAGAAAGAATAAAAAATGGTGAAGATATATCTGAGCTAGTTCCAGAGAAAGTAGAAGAGTTTATAAAAAAAAATGAGTTATATAATTAAAAATGTAAAGGACTGTTAATCTATGACAGTCCTATTTTCAAAAGGAGGAGTTATGAGATTATTTATTATTTCTGATATTCATGGGTCACTTTATTACTTGAAAAAAGCGATAGAGATATTTGAAAAGGGAGGGTATGATAAATTAGTAATATTAGGAGATGAATTATATCATGGACCTAGAAATCCTTTACCAAAGGATTACTCTCCTAAGGATGTAATAGAGATTTTGAATAGCTATAAAGACAGGATTATAGCAATAAGAGGGAATTGTGATAGTGAAGTTGATCAAATGGTTTTAAAGTATCCGATTATGAGTGACTATACTATGATATATTTAGGTGGAAGAAGAGTCTATCTAACACATGGTCATATATATAATATGGACAATCCTCTTCATATGTCAGAAGGAGATATTATGCTATATGGTCATTTTCATATACCAATGTTAGAAAAAAAAGATGGAAAATACTTTTTAAATCCAGGTTCGATCTCATTACCTAAAAATGGAAGTAAAAATAGTTTTGCTATTTTAGATGAAGAGAAATTTGAAATTAGAGATTTAGAGGAAAATATCTTATTTCAGGGGTATTTTAATTAGTAGATAAACGGTTTTAAAACATATTTTTAATAAAAATTTTGAGAAATAAATAAAAAGACTTACAATTATTTGAAAAGTATGTTACAATATATCATACTGTATAAAAAAATATAGGATTATTCTCTGAATTATAAATTAATAAAAAATTTATTAATCTTTTTATCCGCTAAATGCTTATATAAAATTTGAACAGAGGGGATTCCTATAATAAAACAGTTATCATTATATTATAGGACACTGCGGTGTTTAATGATGAATTTTAGATTATAAGGACGTGAATAATGGAAAAATTAGAAAAGTTTAGAGAATTAGGGTTGAGTGAAAAAACATTAAAGGCTTTGGCAAAAAAGGGATATGAGCAACCAACTCCAATACAAGCTTTAACAATACCAGCTCTTTTAAATGGAGATAAAGATATAATAGGACAGGCTCAAACTGGAACAGGAAAAACAGCTGCTTTTTCTTTACCAATTTTAGAAAACTTTGAAGCTGATAAGAATATTCAAGCAATTGTATTAGCTCCAACTAGAGAGCTTGCACTACAAGTAGCAGAGGAGATGAACAGTCTAGCTCATGGTAAAAAAATAAGAATAACTCCTGTTTATGGTGGGCAATCTATAGAGTTTCAAATCAGACAATTAAAAAAGGGAACTGATATAATAGTAGGAACTCCTGGAAGAGTTATGGATTTAATGGATAGAAAGTTAATAAAACTTCGAAATCTTAAATACTTTATTCTAGACGAAGCTGATGAGATGTTAAATATGGGATTCGTAGAGGATATAGAGAAAATTTTAGAAGCTACAAATGAGGATAAGAGAATGTTATTTTTCTCAGCAACTATGCCTAATGAGATAATGAAAATAGCAAAAAATCATATGAAAGATTATGAGGTATTAGCTGTAAAAGCAAGAGAGCTAACTACAGATTTAACTGACCAGATATACTTCGAGGTACAGGAGAAAGATAAGTTTGAAGCACTATGTAGAATAATAGATTTAACTAGAGATTTCTATGGAATAGTATTCTGTCGTACAAAAAATGATGCTAATGATTTAGTTGGAAAATTAAATGATAGAGGGTATGATGCTGAAGGACTACATGGTGATATCAGCCAAAACTATAGAGAGGTTACATTAAAAAGATTTAAAGCTAAGAAGATAAATGTTCTTGTAGCTACAGATGTAGCAGCAAGAGGAATAGATGTAAACGATCTATCACATGTTATCAACTATTCTATACCACAAGAGGCTGAAAGCTATGTACATAGAATAGGAAGAACTGGAAGAGCTGGAAAAGAGGGAACAGCAATAACTTTTATAACTCCACAAGAGTATAGAAAATTACTTCAAATTCAAAGAATAGTAAAAACTGAGATAAGAAAAGAGAGAGTTCCTGAGATAAAAGATGTAATTCAAGCTAAAAAGTTTAGATTAATGGAAGAGTTAAATATGATTTTAGCTGAGGGAAATTATGATAACTTTAAAGATTTTGCAAAAGAGTTATTAAATGGAGAGCAAGCTTTAGATATAGTAGCTGCACTATTAAAACATGCTTATGATGATATATTAGATGAAAATAATTACAATGAGATAAGTGAAGTTAAATTAGAAAAATCTGGAAAAGTTAGATTATTTATAGCTTTAGGAAGAAAAAATGCAATGACTCCTAAAAAACTTGTTGATTATGTAATAAAGAGATCTAAAGTTGATGATAGAAAGATAAAAAATGTAGAGGTATTTGAAAACTTCTCATTTATGTCTGTTCCTTTTACAGAAGCTGAGATAATATTAGAAGCTTTCCAAAAAGAAAAAAATGGTAAAAAACCTCTTGTTGAAAAAGCAAAGGATAAATCTGAAGAGGGAAGTAGCAAATCAAAATCTGGAAAAGATAGAGCTAAAAAAAGAAAAAAAGATAATCAAGAGTAGTCTTAAGAACGGTTAGAAATAGCCGTTCTTTTTTCTTTAAAAAGTTTCATATTTATGCTATAATTAGAGCATTAAGAAAGTTTTGGGAAGTGAAATTATGGGAAAAGTAATATACTTCACTGGGGGAGCTAGGAGTGGGAAAAGTCTACAGGCAGAGAGATATATTCTCAATAACAATTATATCTCAAAAATATATGTAGCAACTTCTATTCCCTTTGATGAAGAGATGAGAGCAAGAGTAGAAAAACATAGAGAGCAGAGGGGAGAAGATTGGATAACTATAGAAGCTTATAGGGAATTAATTAAAAAACTTACTCCATTTTCAAAAAAAGGAGGAGTTGTATTATTAGATTGTTTAACCAATATGGTTAGTAATTTGATGATTCTAGAAAAAGAGTATGATTGGGATACAATATCTATGAGTGAGATAAAAAACATAGAGAATGGAATAGAAAAAGAGGTGAGAGAACTTCTTGAATTTGTAAAGAGAGAGCCTATAGATATGGTAATTGTATCCAATGAGATAGGAATGGGGATAATACCAGCTTATCCTTTGGGGAGATATTTTAGAGATATTTGTGGAAAGATAAATCAATTAGCAGCAGAATATTCTGATGAAGCATATATGGCTGTATCAGGATTACAATTACAATTAAAATAGAAATAATGGAGGAAATATATGAATGGAATAGCATTACTTTTTAAATTTATGACAAGATTACCAATAGGATTTGAACCAAAGTTTGAATCAGACTCACTAGGAAAAAGTATGAAGTTTTTTCCAGTAGTTGGAATGGTAATGGGAATTATACTTTTTATTTTCTTTTGGCTTTTTAGTCATTTTATATACTCTTCAATGTTAATGGCAGTACTTTTAGTTATAATAGAAGTTGTACTTACTGGAGGATTACACTTAGATGGTTTAGCTGATACCTTTGACGGAATATTTAGTTATAGAAGTAAGCAAAAGATGTTAGAAATAATGAAGGATTCTAGATTAGGAACAAATGGAGGATTAGTTTTAATTCTTTATTTTATTTTAAAAGTAGCACTTTTATACGACTTAGATGTAACATTTGGTGTACCAAGTGGAATAGTGTTTTTATTAACACCAGCTTTTGCAAGATTAAATAGTGTTGTAAACTGTTATGCCGCTCCTTATGCTAGGGCAACTGGTATGGGAAAAACTTTTGTTGATAATACAAATGGAATAAGTTTAGTGATTGCAACACTACTTACACTTATCTATGGCTTTATCATATGCAAAGTATTTTTCCTACCATATATTTTATTAGGAATTATACCTGTATTAATGATATTAGGGTATATATTTGCTAAACTTATGACAAGAAAAATCGGAGGAGTTACTGGAGATACACTTGGTGCTATAGTTGAGATATCAGAAATTTTAGTTATTTTTATGATATATCTATGTGCTTCTCTATTTGTATAGGTAAAAAATGGGAAAATTAATATTAGTAAGACATGGACAAACTGATATGAATATAGAGAACATATATTTTGGTTGGTTAGATCCAGAGCTTAATTCAAATGGAATAGAGCAGGGAAAAAGGGCTAGAGATATATTGAAAAATATACCATATGATAAAATCTATTCAAGTGATTTAAAAAGAACTAGAGAAACCGCAATATTGATTAACTATTTAGAGAGATATATAATCTTAGATAAAAGAATTAGGGAGTTAAACTTTGGAATATTTGAAGGATTAAGCTATCAGGAGATTCAAGAGAGATATCCGTTAGAGGCTAAAGAGAGTGCAGAAAATTGGAAAAACTTTAATTTTATTACTGGTGAGAGTCCAAGAGATTTACAAAAACGTGCTATTGATTTTGTAGAGAGTTTAGATCTATCAAAAGATAACTTGGTAGTAACTCATTGGGGAGTGATAAACTGTATATTGAGTTGGTATTTTTCAAATGAGTTAGATAGTTATTGGAAATATTCTGTTGAAAATGGTGGAGTCTGTATAATAGAGTTTGTAGATAATTTTCCAATATTAAAAGGCTTAAATATAGGGTGAGTGCTATGACTGAGATAAAAGATATTTTAGGGAATATAAAAGGATTAGATTTAGAGAGTATGAAGATGGCTCAAGAGGAGCTAGATAGTAAAATGAAACCCCAAGGAAGTTTAGGGATTTTAGAAAAAATAGCAAAAAATATGGCTGGAATTTACGGTTATCCAATAGAAAAAATTAGTAAGAGATGTCATATAGTAGCTTCAGCAGATAATGGGGTCATAGAGGAAGGGGTATCCTCTTGCCCTGTAGAATATACAAGAATAGTATCAGAGGCTATGTTGAATAAGATAGCTTGTATTGGTATTTTTACTCAAAGATTGGGAGTCGAGTTCAATTTGATAGATGTGGGAATGAAAACGCCTATTCCAAGAGCATATGGAAATCTTTATGAAAAAAATATAAGGCGAGGAACAGAAAACTTTTATAAAATGCCTGCCATGAACAGAGATGAGTGTATTAGAGCTATAAAAGTTGGTATAGATATAATAGCTGAAAAATCTGATGGAGTGACAGTCTTTTCTAATGGAGAGATGGGAATAGGGAATACAACTACAAGTTCTGCAATATTATACTCTTTTACAAAATTTGATTTGGATAAAATTGTTGGAAGAGGTGGAGGATTAAGTGATTTAGCTCTTATAAAGAAGAAAACGATAATTAAAGAGGCATGTAAAAGATATAATACTTTTAATATGCAACCTATAGATATAATATCCCATGTTGGAGGTTTAGATATAGCTTGTATGGTTGGAATGTATCTAGGAGCTGTTAAACATAGAAAGCTTATGTTAGTTGATGGCTTTATCTCTGCTGTTGCAGCTTTTACAGCATATAGAATAGAACCAAAAGTAAAAGATTTTATTTTATTTACCCATATGAGTGAAGAACCAGGAATGAAAGTAATTCTTGATCTTTTTGAAGAGAAAGCTTTTTTAAATCTAAATATGAGATTGGGTGAGGGAACTGGAGCTGTTTTGGCATATCCAATTTTAGATTGTGCTTTGGATATGTTAAATGGAATGAAAACTCCAACAGCTGTATATAATCTTTTTAAATAGGAATAAAGAGGGCGGAATATGGAGAAAAAGTATGAGGGACATAGAGAAAGACTTAGAAAAAAATATCTACAGGGAGGGTATTTTGCTTTTCATGAGTATGAGGTACTAGAGCTTCTTTTAACATATGTGATACCTAGAAAAGATACAAAACCAATAGCAAAAGATTTAATTGAGAAATTTGGAAGTTTAGATGAAGTTGTAACAGCTAGTATAGAGGAGTTATGTAGTATCTCTGGAATAAAAGAGAATAGTGCAATATTTGTAAAGCTTCTAGGGGATCTTTCTAAAAATCTCTATAAAGGGGAGATAAAAAAAGAGGGAATACAATTAAAAGATAAAAACTCTCTGATAAGATATTTGAGAAGTGAGATTGGATTCTCTTCAAGAGAGGAGTTTCGTGTTATATTCTTAAATAATTATAATATGCTAGTTGGAAGTGAAACTCTTTTCATAGGAACTATAGATAAAAGTGCTGTTTATCCAAGAGAGATAGTTGAAAAAGTTTTATATTATAAAGCTAAAGGTATAATTTTTGCACATAATCATCCTTCTGGAAATTTGAGACCTTCAAAGCAGGATATTCAAATAACAGAGCATATGCAAGAGGCATTAGATCTGATAGATGTAAAGTTATTAGAACATATAATTATAACACAAGATGGATATTTTAGTTTTCTAGAAGAGGGACTAATCTAAAAGCTTGTATTGAATTCAAAAGTATGATAAGATGATATAGACAGAAATAAAGTTTGGAGGAGTTAATGGAAGAGATAAATAGAGAAGAACTTGAAAATATTAACCAAGAACCAAAATTTTATAAAGTTTTAGGTGTTATGTTTGAAGTTACTAAAAAAAGATATTATTTTGAAGTTATAGATAATGAAGTATATAAAAAGGGAGATAAGGTAATAGTAGATACTGTTAGAGGAAAAGAGATAGGTGTTGTATATGGGGAAGCTAGAATGCTACCAGAATCTCAAGTTATATTACCTTTAAAACCTGTTTTAAAAAGAGCTAGTAAGGAAGAGGAAGAGAGATATTTAGAGATAAAAACTGATTCTTTAAAAGCTAAAGAGGTTTGTAGAGAGAGAATAACTCATCATAAATTACCAATGAAGTTAGTAGAGACTGAATATACTTTTGATAAAACAAAGCTTATATTCTACTTCACTGCTGAGGGAAGAATCGACTTTAGAGATCTAGTAAAGGATTTAGCTAATATTTTTAGAGTAAGAATTGAATTAAGACAGATAGGAGTTAGAGATGAAGCTAGAATTTTAGGAACTGTAGGAGTTTGTGGAAAAGAGCTTTGTTGTAGAACTTTTATAAATAAATTTGATTCTGTTTCTATAAAAATGGCTAGAGATCAAGGGTTGGTAATAAATCCAGCAAAGATTTCTGGAGTTTGTGGAAGATTACTTTGTTGTATAAATTATGAATACCATCAATATGAAGAAGCTTTAAGAAATTACCCAGCAGTAAACCAATTAGTAAAAACACCAAAGGGTGAGGGAAAAGTAATAAGTATTAGTCCACTAAATGGATATCTTTTTGTAGATATTGAAAATAAGGGAATGATGAAGTTTGGTGTCGAAGAGGTAAGATTTAATAGAAAAGAAGCAAATAAGCTTAAAAATGAAAAAACTGCTGAAGAGCTTGCACACAAGGAGCTAGAAAAGGAATAGTTATGTTACATAAAGATGAAGATATAACATTGTTAAAAGATAACTATAAACTTATTCAAAAGAAAGATGGATTTAGATTTTCAGTTGATGCTATCATATTAGCAGATTTTTTTCATTCTAATAAGATTGGAAAAATTTTAGATATTGGAACAGGAAATGGAATAATACCAGTGTTATTGTATTCTAAAGGAAAAGGAAAAGATATTATTGGTATTGATATTCAAGAGGAAAATGTATCTTTAGCAAAAAGAAATATGGAGCTAAATCAACTTGAAGAGAGTATAAAAATAGAAAGTGCAGATATCAAAGAGTATCCATATGGAAATACTTTTGATTATATAGTTTCAAATCCACCCTATATGAAAGCAGATGGTAAGAAACAAAATGACTTGAATAGTAAGGCTATAGCAAGACATGAAATAAAGTTAACTCTGAAAGAATTAATAGAGAATGCTAAAAGAGTTCTAAAACCTATTGGAAGTTTTACCTTAGTTCATAGAAGCTATAGATTTACAGAGATATCAAGAATCTTAGAGGAGAATGGTTTTTCTCTAAAGAGAGTTAGATTTGTTTATTTTTCTAAAGAGAGAAGTTCAAATCTTGTTTTAATTGAAGCTTGGAAGGGAAAAAAATTCCAGTTGGAGATAGAACCACCTCTTTTCCTTGAGGAGAGTGGTTATTAAAGGGTAAAGAAAAGTAAAGAGCTAAATAAAATTTTTTAATTGTTTAATAAAATAGAAGGAGAAAAATTAAAGAAAAAAATGGAACTTTTAAGATTTGTGGAACAAAATGATTTAGAGAAATTTAAAGAGAATTTGGATATGGATGCAATTGAAGAGTTAGATGAGAAAAAAAATACAATTCTTCATCACTGTGTGGATATGGACAAGTACGAATTTGTAGATGCCCTATTATACAATGGAGCAGATCCTAATACTAAAAATAAAGAAGGAAATACTCCACTTCACATAGCCGCTCAAAAAAATTATGGAAAAATAATGGAGCTATTATTAGAGTTTGGTGGAGATTTAGAGATAAAAAATAATCATCAAAGAACAGCTGTAAATTTAGCAATAGCTTCTAAAGCAAATAGTGTTTTAAAAACAATTGAAAACAGTGGAGCTGACTATAAAGGTTTAGGGGCTGGATTTGAAAAGATGGGACACCACAGAAAATTAGAAGATTAATAATCCAAAGTTGATAAAGATGATCATTGTTGACAAAAATACTTGCCTTTTTTCGAGATATATGTTAAGATAGAACTGAGTTAGAAAGTAAGGCACTAGTGATATATTTAGGTCGAGTTAGATAGATTTTGAAAAATTTTCAAAGTTTTTAGCTTGACCTTTTTTTATTGAAAAATTAAAGGGAGGTTGTCAAGAATGAATTATAATCTTATAGCTAGGAATATTTTAGAAGCAGTAGGAGGAAATGAGAACATAATAAATTTTTCTCATTGTTTTACAAGGCTTAGATTTACATTGAAAGAGAGTGAAAAAGCTGATAAAAAAAGAATAGAGAAATTAGAAGGAGTGATATCAGTAGTTGAAAGTGGAGGTCAGTTTCAAATTGTAATAGGAACAAAGGTAGGTAAAGTATATGAAAAACTATTAGAATTAATAGATGTTACTAAAGAGCAAAAAAAGGAAAGTAGAGAAAATATCTGGAATAAACTACTGATATCTATTTCAACGATATTTACTCCAATTGTACCAGCAATAGCAGCTTCTGGATTGCTAAAGGGATTCTTAACTATGGCTAAGATATTAGTAGCAAATAGAGGTGGAGATATAACGACAAGTAGTACATATAGTATTATGTTAGCTTCAACAGATGCAATATTTTATTTTATGCCAATCATATTAGCTTATACAAGTTCTAAGGTTTTTAAAGCTAATGAGTTTGTAGCTATGGCTTTAGGAGGAACAATGTGTTATCCTATGATAATATCTCTAATGACAGGAGTAAATAGTGTATCTATGTTTGGAATAGAGATTACAAAGGCAAGTTATACATCTTCAGTAATTCCAATAATATTAGGTGTTTTTATCTTATCCTATATACAAAAATTTTTAGAGAAGATAATACCAGAGGTTTTAAAAATCATTTTAGTACCAGGATTTTCATTATTAATTATGGTTCCAGCTACATTCATAATCTTTGGACCTATTGGTATCTATATAGGAGATCTTATAAGTTTTGCTTATAGAGGAATGATGAGTTTAAGCCCTATCTTATGCGGGGGATTTATAGGAGGAATGTGGTGTGTATTTGTAATATTTGGGGCACACAGAGCTTTGATACCTATTGGAATAAATGATGTTGCTCTATATGGTCAACAAAATCTTTTAGCATTTGCTGGAGCAGCTAATTTTTCACAAGGTGGAGCAGCTTTAGGAGTAATGTTAAAAACAAAAAATAAAAATTTAAAAACAATAGCAGCTTCAGCAAGTTTACCGGCAATACTTTGTGGAATAACAGAACCAGCTATCTATGGATGCAATCTTCGTTTAAAAAGACCGATGATATATGCTGTTATATCAGGGGCAATAGGAGGAGCTATAATGGGAGCAGCTGGAGTTTATGGAGATGCTTTTGCTAATAATGGGGTTCTAACACTTGCCACATATGCAGCTTTTGGATTAAAGAAATTTATGTTTTACCTATTAGGAATAGGGGTTTCATTTTTTGGAGCAACTATTTTGACTATTATATTTGGATTTGAAGATATAGAGGAAAAAAGTAGAATTTAATTAAATAGAGGAGGATTTATGAAAAGAGAGAGAGTAAAGTTTCCAAAGGATTTTTTATGGGGGGCATCATCTTCAGCCTTTCAGATAGAAGGTGGATGGAATGAAGATGGAAAAGGAAAAACAGTAGCAGATTTCAACTCTTTTAAACGTTCACATAAGCAAGCTGATTCAAAAATTGCAAGTGATTTTTATCATAATTGGAGAAGTGATATAGATTTAATGAAAGAGTTGGGAATGAAGGTATATAGATTTTCTATATCTTGGGCAAGAATAATTCCTACTGGTGATGGTGAAATAAATTTAAAAGGAATAGAGTTCTATAATAATGTTATAAATTATTTGTTAGAAAATGGAATAATACCTATGATAACTCTTTATCATTTTGATTTACCATATGCCTTAGTTGAAAAGTATAATGGGTGGGAGGCAAGGGAGAGTATATATGCCTTTGAACGTTATGCAAAGATATGTTTTGAGAATTTTGGGAATAGAGTAAAGTATTGGCAAGTTCATAATGAGCAAAATCTTATGGTAAGAGTGGACGAAAGGGTAAATATAGTTACAGAGGATAAATTAGAGGCAGATAGAATGAGAGCTCAAATGGATTATCATATGTTCTTAGCACATGCCTTAGCTGTAAAAGCTTTCCATGAGATAGTAAAAGATGGAAAGATAGGGCCAGCTGTTTCTTCAACTTGCTCATATCCAGCAACTAATAAACCAGAGGATGTATTAGCAGCTAAGATGAATGATTATTTTAAAACTGAGTATGCTCTTGATATACATATATATGGTGAGTATCCGGGATATTATATGCGTTATTTAAAAGAGCGTGGAATAGTACCTAAAATGGAAGGGGAAGATAAAGAGATTTTAAAAGGGGCTAAAATAGATTATATAGCTGTTAACTACTATAGAACTTTATGTGTAGAGTATCTTCCAGTTGATGAAAATCATTCAATAGGAGAGAGAGAAGCTATAATGAATGAGGTTGATTTTAATCAGTATGGATATTTTAAACACCTTAAAAATCCTAATTTAAAGGCTAGCGAATATGGAGCTCAGATAGATCCATCTGGTTTAAGATTAGTTTTAAATAATTATTACCAAAAATATCGTCTACCTCTAATAATTACAGAAAATGGATTTGGTACAGCTGATACTCTAACAGAAGATGGAAGAGTTCATGATGACTATAGAATTGACTATTTAAGACAACATATAGAGGCGTGTAGATTGGCGATAGAAGATGGAGTTGAACTATTTGGTTACTGTCCATGGTCTTTTATGGATCTATTAAGTTCACATCAAGGTTTTAAAAAGAGATATGGTTTTGTTTATGTAGACAGAGATGACTTTGATATAAAAGAGTTAAAACGTATAAAAAAAGATAGCTATTATTGGTATCAAAAAGTCATTGAGACAAATGGAGAAGAGTTATAAATATATAAAGAAATTTAATTAAAAAGAAAGAGTTTTATCTTTAGTTGGTAATTGAGAGAATAATTACCATTGGAAAAACTCTTTTTTTATTTCATCATTATAGAATTGAATATAAAATTTTACATATCTTTTACAAAAAGTAAATATTATTTTAACATAAGAGAAATATAATTAAAGTGTAAAAAGAAGTAAAAAAGTTTTGGAGGGATAAGATGTTAAGTAGAAAGAAAGTAATGTTAGCAGGAATGGCTTTAATGGCGGCAACAAGTTTTGCTCAAGCTAAGTATGTATTCTATTTTATAGGAGATGGAATGGGAGCGGGACAAAGACAGATTGCTGAAGAGTTTAAAAAAGGTGTGTTAAAAAAAGATGAGAAACTATTATTAAACTCACTACCATTTGCAGGAATAACAACTACATATTCAGCGGATACATTAATAACAGATTCGGCTGCTGCTGGAACGGCTTTAGCAACAGGATATAAAACTAATAATGGATATATAGCTAAAGATGTAAATGGAAAAAATCTTCAAACGTTATTAGAGTTAGCACAAGATAAAGGTATGGCAACAGGACTTGTTTCTACAACAAGAATAACTCATGCAACACCAGCTGTATTTGCAGCTCATAACTTAGATAGAGATGATGAAAATGGAATAGCAGAGGATTATGTAAATAGTAATGTAGATTACTTTGCTGGTGGAGGATATAGACACTTTGTTGGAAAAGATAGTGGTCTTTCAAGTAAAAGAAAAGATAATAGAGATCTAGTAAAAGAGTTTCAAAATAAAGGGTATAAAACATTTATAGGAGAAGATTCAACAAAGGCTTTTGAAAAGTGGACTCCAAAGGATGGAGAAAAGGTATTTGCAGCTTTTAGAGCCTCTCATATGCCATATACTGTAGATGATATAAATGATAAGTTACCTACTTTAAGTGAGATGACACAAAAGGGAATAGAGTTATTATCACAAGATGAGGAAGGATTCTTTATAATGGTAGAGGGTGGAAGAATAGACCACGCTTCTCATGCTCAAGATGTTGTAGGTTCAATATATGATACTCTAGCCTTTGATGAAGCAATAAAATCAGCATATGAATTTTATCAAAAACACCCACAAGATACTTTAATAGTTATTGCAGCTGACCATGAAACAGGTGGTATGGGATTAGGATTCGGAAATAACTATTTTATGAATTTAGAAAATTTAAAAGATGTAAAAATTTCAGTTGAGGATACTTTACAAAAAGCATATAAGGGAAATAGAGATGAATATTTCAAATATATAGCTAAAAATATGGGATTAAATAATTTAACAGCTAAAGAGAAAGAGCGTATCTTAAAAGCGATGGATATAGAGGATAGTGGAGCAGATACAAAAGATGAATTTGGAGGATATAGTCCAACAGCCATAGCTGTAGCTCATATAGTATCAGAGAGAGCAGGGATGCAATGGACAACTTTTGCTCACACTGGAATACAAGTACCTTTAGCAGCTGTAGG
Organism: Candidatus Fusobacterium pullicola; assembly: GCA_018883725.1. Taxonomy (NCBI): domain Bacteria; kingdom Fusobacteriati; phylum Fusobacteriota; class Fusobacteriia; order Fusobacteriales; family Fusobacteriaceae; genus Fusobacterium; species Candidatus Fusobacterium pullicola. The sequence continues at coordinate 21,619 of JAHLFN010000068.1, forward strand.
AGTAGATTCAGAAAAGTTTACAGGATTTAAAGATAATACAGATGTAGCTAGATTAATAGCTGAAAGTATGGGAAAGAAAATAAAATAACCTCAGGGGGATAATTAAGTTGAAAAAAATAGGGATTATTATATTTATAATCTTCCTAGCCCTTCTAGTTTTTTCTAAAAAACTAGAAGGGTATATTTTTAAAAAAGAAAATATAGGGAGAGTTTTAGTAGTTGATAATAGTAATACAATAGTTCAAGGAGTTTCTAAAGTAGGGAGTCAAGCTTTGACAGTTGAGATACTTACAGGAAAGAATAAAGGAAAAATATTAAAAATAAATAATCTATTAAATGGTAGTATGGAGTATGATGAGTTTTATCAAAGAAATGATAAGGTCCTCATGTATGTAATGGAAAAGGATGGAGAGTTGTTTGGAAAAGTTTTATCTTTATTGAGAGTTGATAAAATTATAGGATTAGGTCTTTTATTTGTTACATTATTATTAGTTTATGCTAGAAAAGTTGGCTTTCAATCTCTACTTTCATTTATAGGAAGTGTAGTAATAATTTGGGAATTTTTAATACCAGCTTTAAAAAATGGAGAAAATATTTTTCTGGTGACAATTTTAACTCTAATTTTTTTATCAGCTTTAATTATCTTTTTAGTGGCAGGTTTTACAAGAAAAGGATTTACAGCGTTTTTGGGGACAATGTTTGGACTGTTTGTAACAGCAAGTCTAACATTTATATTTGGGGATATATTTAGAATAGATGGAATGAGTCAGCCCTTTGCTCAAAGTGTTGTTTTTTCAAGTGCTATGAGATTGGATATTTTAAAGATATTTTATGCAGCTATTGTGATTGGTGCCAGTGGGGCAGCTATGGATATAGCAATGGATATGTCAGCAACAATAGAGGAATTAAAATATCATAATCCAGCTTTGAATGGAAAAGAGTTGATAAAATCTGGATTCAATGTGGGGAGATCTGTTATAGGAACTATGACTACAACTCTTTTATTGGCTTATTCTGGGGGCTTTTTAACTTTATTAATACTTTTTTTAGAAAGAGATATGACATTGCTACAGATCTTGAATATGAAAATGATTACTTCTGAGATTATAAAGATAATAATAGGAAGTATAGGATTAGTTGTGGTAGCACCAATGACTACATATATAGGTGCAATAATATATTCTTTAGATGATGAGAAGGTAAGAAAAATAAATAGTAATTTTCAACTAAAAAGAATTATCAATATGATTTTAAAATAAAAATTTATTCTAAGAAAAATAGTTTAATTAAAGAAGAGTATAGAGATTATTTTAGTAATATTTACTCTTCTTTTTATTTTGCCAAAAGAAAAATATTATATATAGAAAAATTATGTTATAATGAAAGTGTAATTTTAATTATGTAAATAGGTGATTTAATGTTTAAACTACATTCAAAATATACTCCGATGGGAGATCAACCAGAAGCGATAAAAAAAATTGTTGAAAATATCAATGATGGAATAGCAGATCAAGTGTTATTGGGAGTAACGGGATCTGGAAAAACTTTTACAATAGCAAATATTATAAAAGAGACAAATAGACCAGCTTTGATATTAGCTCCAAATAAGACTTTAGCAGCTCAACTTTATAGTGAGTATAAAAGTTTTTTTCCGGAGAATGCTGTAGAGTATTTCGTTTCATACTATGATTATTATCAACCGGAAGCTTATATTGCTGTAACAGACACTTATATAGAGAAGGATTCATCTGTTAATGATGAGATAGAGAAATTAAGACAAGCAGCTACAGCTGCCTTAATTAATAGAAGAGATGTTATTATTGTGGCATCAGTTTCAGCTATATATGGATTAGGATCAGCTGAAACATATAAGAAGATGACTATTCCTATAGATAAAAAGACTGGGATAGGGAGAAAAGAGTTAATTCAAAGGTTGATAAGTATAAGATATGAGAGAAATGATATGGCTTTTGAAAGAGGAAAGTTTAGAATAAAGGGAGATGTAATAGATATATATCCTTCATATATGGAGACAGGTTATAGATTAGAGTTTTGGGATGAAGATTTAGAGGAGATTTCCGAGATAAATACTCTAACAGGGCAGAAAATAAGAAAAAATTTAGAAAGAATAATGATATATCCAGCTACTCAATATTTAACTGAAGATGGAGATGTAGAAAGAATAATAGGTGAAATTCAAAAGGATAAAATAGAAGAGGTAAAGGCTTTTGAAGATAAAGGAAAACTTTTAGAAGCTCAAAGATTGAAGCAAAGAACAGAATATGATATTGAGATGATAAGAGAGATAGGATATTGTAAAGGAATAGAAAATTATTCAAGATACTTATCTGGGAAAAAACCAGGAGAAACTCCAGATACGTTATTAGAGTATTTTCCAAAAGATTTTGTGACATATATAGACGAATCTCATATCTCAATACCACAGATAAGAGGAATGTATAATGGAGATAGAGCTAGAAAAGAGGCCTTAGTAGAAAATGGTTTTAGATTAAAAGCTGCCCTTGATAATAGACCACTGAAATTTGAAGAGTTTAGAAATATAACTGGGCAAACAGTATTTGTTTCAGCAACACCAGGAGATTTTGAGGTACAAGAGGCAAACGGTCATATAGCAGAACAATTAATTCGCCCAACAGGTATACTTGATCCTATTATAGAGGTAAGGGAGACTAAAAATCAAGTTGATGATTTGATGGAAGAGATAAGATTAAGAGTAGAAAAAAATCAGAGAGTATTGGTAACAACACTAACGAAAAAAATGGCTGAGGAATTAACAGAGTATTACTTAGGTTTTGGACTCAGAGTAAAATATATGCATTCAGATATTGATACTTTAGAAAGAATAGAAATAATAAGAGGATTGCGTAAGGGAGAATTTGATGTTCTAGTAGGAATAAATCTACTTAGAGAGGGATTAGATATTCCAGAAGTATCTTTAGTTGCTATTTTAGAGGCTGATAAGGAGGGATTTTTAAGAAGTAGACGTTCTTTAGTGCAGACAATAGGAAGAGCAGCTAGAAATGTAGATGGGAGAGTAATTCTTTATGGAGATATAATGACAGATTCTATGAAAGAAGCTATTGACGAGACTAATAGAAGAAGGAAAATACAACATCAATATAATATAGATAATGGAATAGATCCTAAAACTGTAATAAGAGAGATAAGTGAAGATATAATAAACCTTGATTATGGTTTACCAGAAGATATGATAAAAGAGAGGGAGAAAAAGTTATTCACTTCAAAAGAGGATATTGAAAAAGAGATATCTAAACTTCAAAAAGAGATTACAAAGCTTTCAAAGGAGTTAGATTTTGAAAATGCTATTACAAAAAGAGATGAGATGATGAAATTAAAAAAATTACTATTAGAGTTTTAATAGAGGAGAGTTATGTTTGAAGAGAGAACTTATACAGTAAGTGATTTTAACAGAATGATAAAGGGATATATAGAAGAAAATCCTAATCTGAGAGAATTTTTCTTAGAAGGAGAGTTATCAGGGGTTACTTATTATAAGAGTGGACACCTATATTTTAACTTAAAAGATAATGAGGCTCAAATAAAATGTGTAGCTTTTAAATATAAATTCAAAAGAATAGCTGAGGATTTGAAAGATGGAGATTCAGTAAAACTATTTGGAGATGTAGGTTTTTATGAAAATAAGGGTGATTTTCAAGTTTTAGTAAGACATATAGAAAAAAAGAATAAACTTGGGGATATGTTTGCTAAGCTAGAAGAGTTAAAAAAGATGATGGAAAAGAGGGGATATTTTTCCTCTTTATATAAGAAAGAGTTACCTAGATATCCAAGAAATATAGGTGTAGTAACAGCTATTACTGGGGCAGCAGTACAAGATATAATAAAGACCATAAAAAAAAGAGATAATACTATAAATATATATGTATATCCTGCTAAAGTTCAAGGTAGTGGAGCTAGTGATGAGATAGTTAGAGGTATAGAAAAATTAAACGAAATTCCAGAAATTGATTTGATAATAGCTGGAAGAGGTGGAGGAAGTATTGAAGATTTATGGGCTTTCAATGAAGAGAAAACAGCAATGGCATTTTTTAACTCTAAAAAGCCAATAATATCTGCAGTAGGGCATGAGATAGATAATCTTTTAACAGATTTAGTAGCAGATGTAAGAGCGGCAACTCCTACTCAAGCAGTAGAAATTTCAGTGCCAGAGAGAAAAAAAACGCTTGAAAGTCTTGAAGATAGAGAAAGATATATTGTGGCACTAATGAAAAATATACTTTCAAATAAAAAAAAGGAGTTGGAAGTCAGAAAGGAAAGTTATTATCTAAAAAATTTCTCTAAACTAATAGAGGAAAAAAATAGATTGCTAATGGAAAGAGAGAGTAGATTACTAAGAGCTATTGATTACTATTTAAATACTAAAAAAAATCAATTAGAAAATAAAATACAGAGACTAATTACTTTAAATCCATTAAAAATATTAGAGAGAGGTTATTCTGTAGTAACTAAAGAGGGAATGGGGGTAAAAACTATATCTGATATCAATATAGGAGATGAGATAGAGGTTAGAATTAATGATGGAAAAATTATAAGTAAGGTAGAAAAAATAGTTAAGAATTAAGAGGATAAGGAGAAGTTAATGAAAAGAATATTGGGAGTATTTATATTAATTACAAGTTTAGTATATGGAGAAGGGTTATTATTTTGGAATGAAAATTCAGAAGAGAAGGCTCAAATAGAGGCTAAAAAACAAGAAATGGCTTTGAGGTGGAAAAAAATAAAAGAATTAGATAAAAAGATATCTTTTGATAAAAATAAAGAAAACTTAGAAAAAAACTATAAAAAGTATGTAGAGGAATTCAATATATATTTGGAATATATCAAACAAGATAGCGAAGAATTATTTAAAGTAGGAGATTATTATTTTAAAGATGGTAGATATGAGAAAGCTTATGAAGTTTTTTCTCAAGATAATACAAACTTAAAAAATGTATTTGGAGCTGCTACAACAGCTAGATTTCTAAGTGAGTATGATAAATCATTAAAGTTATATACTCAAGCAATAAATATGGCACCAGATTTTTATGAGTCATATTTAGGAAGAGGAATAGTCAATAGAAATATAAAAAATTATTCAGAAGCTATAGAAGATTTTAAAAAATATATGGAATATAAAAAAGATGAAGCTGTATATACTGGACTTGGAGATCTTTATATGGTAACAGAGAATTACCAAGAGGCTAAAAAAGTATTAGAAGTAGCAAGAAATAGATATCCAAATTCTAAGGTAATAAAAGATATGTTAATTAGGGTTTATGCAGAGCTAAAAAGTTAAAACAGATTCAACATATGAATAAAAAATCACAAAAAAGAGGGTGGGATCTTGGAGTGGTATAGATTAGTAGTTGTAAAATTAAAAGATAGTAGTTTTAGAAGTATAATAAAAAAATTTGAAAAATATGAGGACATTTTTTTGTTAGATAAAGTATATTTAAAAAAATATTGTAACTTAGATGAAAGTGAAATAGAAAAAATATATGCTTCTAAAAATATTGATTTAGAGAGTGAGTTAGAAAAATTAAAAAAACAGAGAGTTTTTTTACTATTTATAAGAGATGAAGGATATCCAGAGGAATTAAGAAATATAGCAAAACCTCCTATATTTTTATATTATCGTGGAGATATAACTTTATTAAGCAAAAGAAAAATAGCTATAGTTGGAACTAGAAGAGCAACTTCTTATGGAAGAATTACTTGTGATAAATTAGTTAGAGATTTGGTAGAGAATGATATTGTCACAGTGAGTGGATTAGCTACAGGTATAGATAGTATCTGTCATCAAAAAACATTGGAGTATGGAGGAAAAACTATAGCTATAGTAGGAAGTGGCTTAGATGTAGTTTATCCCAAAGAAAATGAAAAAATATGGAAATTGATAGAGATAAAGGGGTTAATTATGAGTGAATATCCCTTAGGTACAGAACCATTTCAGTATAATTTTCCGATGAGAAATAGAATAATAGTTGAGATTTCTCAAGGGGTGGTTGTAATAGAGAGTCGTTCAAAAGGTGGAAGTTTAATAACAGCAGAGCTAGCTCTAGAAGAGGGGAGAGAGGTGTTTGCTATTCCTGGAGAAATTTCTTCTCCAGCTTCAGAAGGGTGTAATAATTTAATAAAAAATTCAAGTGCAAAATTAATAACAAATGTAGATGATATCTTAGATGAGTTTGGTTGGAATAAGATTAAAATTAATAGTAGAGATAAATTAAATTTGACAGATTATGAGAAAAAAATATACAATGTTTTAGAGAGAGAAAAAAATCTCGATGAAATAATAGAGGAAACTTCTATGAAAGCAGGTGAAATACTATCTATTTTAATGGATTTGGAGGTAAAAAAGGTAGTAGTGAGTGTGGCTGGAGGAAAGTACAGGAGAAAATTTTAAATAGAAGTATTGATTTTTTCTGGAGAATTTAGTAGAATGAAACGGAAAAGAGACAAGGAAAACAACAGAGGTGAAGAAAATGGCAAAAGCAGCAGAAAAAAAGAACTTAGTGATAGTTGAGTCACCAGCAAAGGCTAAAACCATTGAAAAAATCTTGGGAAAGACATATCAAGTAGTAGCGTCTTTTGGACATGTAAGAGATTTACCTAAAAGTAAATTAGGAGTTGATATAGAAAATAATTTTACTCCCTCATACTCTACAATAAAAGGTAAGGGAGATGTAATAAAAAATTTAAAAGCATTAGCTAAAAAATCTGATAAGGTTTATCTTGCTTCCGATCCGGATAGAGAGGGAGAAGCTATAGCTTGGCACATAGCACATGCTTTAAAATTGGATGAAAATGATAATAATAGAATAGAGTTTAATGAGATAACTGAACATGCAATAAAAGATTCTATTACTCATCCAAGAAAGATAGATATGAATAAGGTTAATGCTCAACAAGCAAGAAGAATATTAGACAGATTAGTGGGATATGGAATTAGTTCCCTTCTTTGGAAGAGTGTAGCTTCTAATACGAGTGCTGGTAGAGTTCAGTCAGTAGCTTTAAAACTTATTTGTGATTTAGAGCATGAGATAAAGAAATTTGTACCAGTTAAATTTTGGGAAGTAAAGGGAGATTTTACTAATGATTTAAAACTATCTCTATATAGAGTAGAAAATAAAAAGATAGATAGATTAACTGATGAGGATATAGTAAAAGAGATAAAAAAAATTGAGAAAAAAGAATTTACAATAGTAGAGGCTAAAGTAACTAAGAAAACTAAAAATTCACCTCTGCCATTAAAAACAAGTACTTTACAACAATTAGCCTCATCTTATTTAGGATTTTCTGCTTCAAAAACTATGAGAATAGCTCAAGGATTATATGAAGGAATAGATGTAAATGGGGTACACAAAGGGCTTATAACATATATGAGAACAGACTCTACAAGAATTTCTGAAGATGCTCAAGAGATGGCTAAGAATTATATATTAGAAAATTTCGGAAAAGAGTATTTAGGAGTGAAAAAAGAGAGTAAGAGTAAGCAAAAAATTCAAGATGCTCATGAGGCAATTCGTCCAACAGATATAACTCTTACACCAGAAATTTTAGAAAATTCCTTAGATAAAGATCAAATTAAGTTGTATAAGCTTATCTGGGATAGATTTTTAATATCACAGCTAGCTCCTATGAAGTATGAACAGTTTGAACTTGTAGCAAACTATGAAAAATTTGATTTTAGAGGAACGATAAATAAGATAATATTTGATGGGTATTATAAAATATTTAAAGAAGATGAGGATTTACCTCTTGGTGATTTTCCAGAGATAAAAGTTGGAGATAAGAGTAAACTTGAAAAGCTACATATAAAAGAGGACTTTACAAAACCACCTTCAAGATTTACAGAGTCTTCACTTGTTAAAAAACTTGAGGCTGAAGGGATTGGAAGACCATCTACCTACGCTTCTATAATAGAGACATTGAAAAAGAGAGAGTATGTAAAAATAGAGGGAAAAAGTTTTATTCCTACAGAGTTAGGGTTTGAAATAGAGGAAGCCTTAGATGAAAATTTCCCAAATATAATGAATGTTAAGTTCACAGCTGAAATGGAAACAGAGCTTGATGAAATAGCTGATGGTGAAAAAGATTGGATAAAATTATTATCTGATTTCTATAGAGAGTTAAAGAGATATATAGATAAGTATGCTCAAAAAGTTGAAGAGGAATCAAATAGAATAGTTGAATCTGATGTTCCGTGTAGTTGTGGAAAGGGAAATATGATATTAAAAACAGGAAGATTTGGAAGATATTTAGCTTGTCCACATGTAGATGATGAGAGTGGATGTCAAGAGAAAATATCCTTAAAAGGGATAGAGATTCCTGCAGAAGATATAAAAAATGGTAAAATATTTGTCAAAGATAGAGTGGAAGAGCTTGTAAAATCAAAACAAGGAAAACCAACAGATGTTAAAACGGAAAATGGAGATATCTATCTTTTAAAAACAGGAAGATTTGGAAGCTATCTTGAGAGTGAAAATTACGCTAAGGATAATTTGAGAATGCCGTTGCCACCTGAAATAAGGAAAGCTTTGGCTAATAATCAAGTGATAGAAAAAGATGGTGTTGTCCAAATTAATTCAGAATTGAGAAAACTTCTAGATGAAGATGAAAAAATATTAAAAGAGGCTGGAGTATGTGAAAAGTGTGGAAGACCATTTAAAATAGGAAGAGGAAGATGGGGGAAATTCCTAGCTTGTACAGGATATCCAGAGTGTAAAAATATAAGAAAAATAGAGAAAAAGTAAGGAGCAATTAATGATATATAATAAGGATGTAATAGTAGTAGGGGCAGGACTTGCAGGGAGTGAAGCGGCTTATCAATTAGCTAAAAGAGGAATAAAAGTAAAGCTTTACGAGATGAAAAAAGTAAAGAAAACCGAGGCTCATAAAAGTGAAAATTTTGCTGAATTAGTATGTAGTAACTCTTTAGGAGCAGATAACTTAGCAAATGCTTCTGGTCTTATGAAGGAAGAACTTAGAAGAATGGATTCTCTAGTTATAAAAAGTGCAGATAATAATAGAGTACCTGCTGGACAAGCATTAGCTGTTGATAGAGATGGTTTTTCTCAAGAGATTACAGATAAATTAAGAAATATGGAAAATATAGAGATAATAGAGGAAGAGTTAACTGAGATACCAGAGGATAAAATTGTTTTGATTGCTTCTGGTCCACTTACTTCAGATGCACTATCTAAGAAGATAGGAGAGATAACACATAGTGACTATCTATATTTCTACGATGCAGCAGCACCTATAGTAACATTGGAGTCTATAAATATGGATATAGCTTATCGTCAATCTCGTTATGGTAAAGGAGATGGAGAATATATTAACTGTCCAATGGATAAGGAGCAATATTACAATTTTTACAATGCTCTTATAACTGCTGAAAGAGCACCACTAAAAGCTTTTGAAGAGGAAAAAATATTTGATGCCTGTATGCCAGTGGAGAGAATTGCAATGACTGGAGAGAGAACATTAGTATTTGGACCTCTAAAACCAAAGGGACTTATAAATCCTAAAACTGATAAGATGGATTATGCTGTTGTTCAGTTAAGACAGGATGATAAAGAGGGGAAATTATATAATCTAGTAGGCTTCCAAACAAACTTAAAATGGGGAGAGCAAAAAAGAGTATTTTCTATGATACCAGGGCTTGAAAATGCAGAATTTATAAGATATGGAGTTATGCATAGAAATACATTTATCAATTCAACTCAATTGTTAGATGAAAGTCTAAAACTAAAGACAAAAGATAATGTTTATTTTGCTGGACAAATTACAGGGAGTGAAGGGTATGTATCTTCTATAGCTACAGGAATGATGGCTGCTATTAATATAGCTCATAGATTGGAAGGAAAAACACCGTTTATTCTAGATGATAGAAGTGCTATAGGAGCAATGGTAAAATATATAACAGAAGATAAAAAGAATTTTCAACCAATGGGACCTAACTTTGGAATAATAAGAAGTTTAGATGAAAGAATAAGAGATAAAAAAGAGAAATATAGTAAAATATCAGCAATAGCATTAGAATATTTAGAAACAAAACTAGATGAGATAAAATAAAAAAATTGCAATATTTAGAAAAATAGTATATAATGTGGAGTGGTCTTGTAAACGATGGAGAAGAAAAATATAGAAAGAGAGATTAAAGATTTTCTATATTTAGCTGAATTTGGAGAGAATAAAAGTTTAAATACAGTTAGATCGATGAAAAAAGATCTATATCAAATGGCCCAGTATCTCTATGACACCGAGAAGATAGAGAATAGTATGGAGATAGATTCAGTAATGTTAAGAAGTTTTCTTGCAAAGTTACAAGAAGATGGAATTACCAAACGAACGATAAACAGAAAACTATCTTCAATGCGTTCTTTCTTCAAATATCTTGTAAAGAATAAACTAATAAATCAAAGTCCAATAGAGGTAATAGCATCTCCAAGCTTTTATGTAGAAAAACCAGATATATTATCAATAGAAGAGATAAATAGATTAAGAGAAGCTATATCTTTAAAAAATACAAATGGATTAAGAGACAGATTGATATTAGAGCTACTTTATTCTAGCGGAATAACTTCAAATGAGATGTTAGGAGTTGGAGAAAGTGTATTTGATTTAGATAGAAGAGAACTCTATGTAGCTAATGGAAAAAATAGAAGAGTAGTATTTTTTAGTGAAAGAACAAGAGAGTTTTTTAAAAAATATGTAGAGTCTAAAAAAGAGAAATATAAAGATAGATATAATCCTGATATATTATTTGTAAATGGATCAGCAACGAGATTAAGTGATAGATCACTACGTAGAATAATTGATAGATATGCTTTAAAAGCTGGAATAGAGAGAGAGATCAGTCCATATAGCTTTAGACATACATTTGCTGTTCATATGCTATCTAATGGAATGGATATACTGTATCTAAAAGAGCTGATGGGACATGTAACATTAGAAAGTACAAAAATATATCAAGAATTAGTTAAGATAAAAGTTTAGTATGAAGCAATGAGGAGAGAGATATGATAAAAGCTACTACTATAGTTGCTGTAAAGAAAGATGGAAGAGTTGCTATGGCTGGAGATGGTCAAGTGACTTTTGGAGAAGTAGTATTTAAAAGCAATGCTAAAAAGATAAGAAAAATAGAAAAGTATGAGATAATGGCTGGATTTGCAGGAGCAGCAGCTGATGCTTTTGCTCTTATGGATAAATTTGAAAGTAAATTAGATGAATTTGGTGGAAATCTGAAAAAGTCAGCAGTAGAACTAGCTAAAGAATGGAGAAATGATAAAGCATTAAGAGTTTTAGATGCTATGTTAATAGTAGCAGATAAAAATACAATTTTAGTTCTTTCAGGAAATGGAGATGTAATAGAACCGGATGGAGATGTTGCAGCTATAGGAAGTGGTGGAAGCTATGCCTATGCAGCTGCGAGGGCAATGATTTTATATGGAAAAGAGATGCCTGTTGAGGAGATAGCAATTGGTGCTATGGCTATTGCTGGAGAAATGTGTATTTACACAAATTCAAATATTACTTATGATGTAATTTAAATAGAGGAGAAGATGCTATGAGTAAGAAAATTTGTATAGGGTGTGGAATAGAATTACAAAGTGATTACCCAGAGAAAAATGGATATCTTCCAGCAGCAAAGTTAGAGGAAGCTGGAGAGCATTATTGTCAAAGATGTTTTAAAATAAAAAATTATGGGAAGTATATGCCTGTAAGACTTACTAGAGATGACTATAGAAGAGTAGTACAAGAGGAAATGAATAATGCACAAGTTGCAATAGCTGTATTTGATATTATTGATTTTGAAGGATCATTTGACGATGAGATATTAGATGTTTTAAGAGAAATGGATTCAATAGTTGTAATTAATAAGTTAGATCTTATTCCAGATGAGAAACATCCTTCAGAGGTTGCAAATTGGGTAAAAACAAGATTAGCAGAAGAAGGAATAGCTCCATTAGATATAGCTATAGTAAGTAGTAAAAATGGATATGGAATAAATGGAATATTTAAGAAAATAAAGCATTTTTATCCAGAAGGGGTAGAAGCCTTAGTTTTGGGAGTAACAAATGTTGGAAAATCAAGTATTGTAAATAGATTACTTGGATTAAAAAAAGTAACAGTTTCTAAATACCCTGGAACAACATTAAAAAGTGTAAGAAATCAAATTCCTCATACTAAGATAACATTGATTGATACTCCTGGATTAATTCCAGAAGGAAGAATATCAGATTTAGTCTGTGAAAATTGTAACTTAAAGATGATACCTGCAAATGAGATATCTAGAAAAACTTTCAAAATGTCAAAGGGAAGAGCTTTAATTATTGGTGAATTATTATGGTTTAAGGTTTTAAATAATGATGAGACAAAACCAATTTTCTCATTATATGCAGCTAAAGATGTAACTTTCCATGAAACAAATGAAGAGAAGTTAAAAGAGCTTTTAAAGGCAGATAGAGGAGATTTATTGACACCACCTTGTGAAGAGTGTAGAGATAGATACAGAAGTTTAGAAAAAGTAAAACATAAAATTACAGTAAAAACAGGAGAAGAGCTTGTATTTAAAGGACTTGGATGGATATCTGTAAAAAGAGGACCTTTAGATATAGAGATAACAGCACCAAAAGAAGCTGGTATAGTTATAAGAGATGCTTTTATCAAGCCAAGAAGATAGTATGACTAAGATTATAAAAGAGTTTAAAGAAAAGATTATTGTAGGTTTTTTTTCAATAATTGTTATAATTGCTGTTATTGCTTTAGGAAGTTATAATGTAAAGGATTTAAAAGAGGTAAAAAAAGCAGAAGAAACATTAAATAATTTAGTAGAATTAAGAGCAGCTTTAGAGAAATATTATCAATTGACTCAAAGTTATCCTGATTTATCAAAAGAGGGAGTAAAGGATAATTTACAACTTTTAGATTATAAAGATGATAAAGGGAAAGTAATATCTTTTGCTAAAATTTATGGACATAACTCTATTCCTAAAACCTCTGGAAGTGAAGTAAGTGCAGCAAGCAATATAGTATATGACACATCAGAATTTACAAAAGGGAATAATAATGGTGGATGGAACTATGACTTTTCTGGAAAAACAGGAGAAATTCATGCCAATCTTCCATATAACGTTTATTCTCAAGGAATTAATTGGTGTGAATATTAATATAAATGTATAAGGAAAATAGAAAGGAAAGTAAGTATGAAGTACGATATTATTTTTTTAGGTGGCGGACAAGCTGGTATTTTTGGAGCTTATGAAGCAATAGAAAAGAAAGAGGATCTAAAAATACTAATAATAGATAAGGGAAGGATGTTAAAGCAAAGAGTTTGCCCTAAAGAAAAATTAGGAAAATGTGTAAACTGTCCAATTTGTTCTATAATATATGGAGTTAGTGGAGCTGGAGCTTTTTCAGATTCTAAATTTAACATGGATTATAGAGTTGGAGGAGACGTTCATACAGTAGCTGGAAAAAAATTAGTAAACGACACTATAAAGGATATAGTTGAAGTTTATAGAAAATTCGGTTTTAATGAAGAGCCTACAGGGTTAAAATATAATCCAACAATGGAAAGAATTAAGAAAAGCTGTATTGAAAATGGAGTTCAACTAGTTGATACTCCAACGATGCATTTAGGAACTGATGGTTCAAGAAAATTATATAGTCAACTAATAGATTATCTTTTAGAAAAAGGTGTTGAATTTAAAACAGAAAGAGAGATTGAAAGTTTAATTGTAGAGGATAATCAGGTAAAAGGAGTAATAGTTACACACAAAGGTGAAACTGAAGAGTATTATTCTGATAATATAGTAGCTGGAATGGGTAGAAGTGGTGCAAAAAAAATGATGGAGCTTTGCCAAAAACATAATATAAAATATGAAAATGGAGCTATAGATATAGGAGTTAGAGCAGAGATACCAGATATTATTATGAAAGAGATAAACGAAAACTTCTATGAAGCTAAGATGATATACTATTCAAGAAACTATAGAGATAAGATGAGAACTTTCTGTAGTAATCCAAGTGGATTTATTGCTGCTGAAAAATATGATGATTTCATATTAGCAAATGGACATGCATATAAGGATAGAAAATCAACAAATACTAACTTAGCTTTACTATGTACTAAAAAATTTACAGAGCCATTTAATCAACCTTTTGAATATGCTACAGCAATAGCTAAGATATCATCAATGCTTACAGGTGGAAAACTTTTAGTTCAATCATATGCTGATCTGAAAGAGGGAAGAAGATCTACAGAAGAGAGATTAGAGAGATTAAATATTGTTCCAACAACTGAAGATTATGTAGCTGGAGATATAGCTCTTGCTTGTCCTCAAAGATTATTGGATAACATAATGGAATTTATAGAAGTATTGGATAAAATAACACCAGGATTTGCTTCTAGAGATTTACTTCTTTATTTCCCAGAAATTAAATTTAGAAGTACTAGATTAGAGATAAATGAGCATATGGAAACTTCTATGAAGGGGTTATATGCAGTAGGAGATAGTTCAGGTTATGGTAGTGGATTAAATATAGCAGCGGTAATGGGAATGTTGGCAGTTAGAGATATTTTAAATAAATAATCTTAAAATGGTGTTTTGTTTTTCATTTTGTGGAGAAAAAAACACCATTTTTTATAGCTTTGAATTGAAAAAAAGAAAAAATTGTGGTAAAATCTAATTGATAAGAAAAATAGGAGGATAAAAATGGGTTTTTTTAGCAAACTGTTTGGGAAAAAGAAAGAGGAAGAAAAGGAAAGTTTTAAAGTTGCTGAAGTAGAAATTGATGAAATTTTAAATAAAAAAAATGAAAAAGAAAGCATTAATGAAAAAAAAGATATAGAATTAGAAGAAAAAATTGAAATAAAGGATGTTGAAAGTGAAAAAATAGATACACTAGAGACAAAGATAATTGAAAAGCAAAAAGAGGAAGCTGAAGAATATAAAGAAGTAAAAAAAGAAAAAAAAGGTTTTTTTACCTCTTTAAAAGAAAAACTTTTTAAATCAAGGGAAGGGTTATTTGGAACATTAAAGTCATTTATCTTAGGAAGAAATGTAATAGATGCTGAGATGTATGAGGAGTTAGAGGATATCTTAGTTCAATCTGATATAGGAATGGATATGACAATAAAAATAGTTGCTGCCCTTGAAAAAGAGGTTAAAAAGAGGGGAATTAAAGATCCTAAAGAGGTTTATCCAGTATTAAAAGAGGTAATGGAAGGATTTCTGATTAAAGAAAATAATGAAATTTATATAGAAGATGGAAAATTAAATGTTATTTTAGTTGTAGGTGTAAATGGTGTTGGAAAGACTACTACTATAGGAAAATTAGCTTCTAAGTATGTAAAAGAGGGTAAAAAAGTTATCTTAGGAGCAGGGGATACTTTTAGAGCAGCGGCTATAGAACAGTTAGAGGAATGGGCTAATAGATCGGGAGCCGAAATAGTGAAAAGTACTCAAGGTTCAGATCCAGGAGCAGTTGTTTTTGATACATTGGAAGCAGCTCAAGCTCGTAAAGCTGATATTGCTATTATTGATACTGCTGGAAGATTACACAATAAAAATAATTTAATGAAAGAGTTAGAAAAGATACATAATATTATTAAGAAAAAATTAGGAGATCAGAAGTATGAATCAATTTTAGTTATAGATGGAACTACTGGTCAAAACGCTTTGTCACAAGCAAAGGTATTTAATGAAGTTACTGATTTAACGGGATTTATTATTACTAAACTTGATGGAACTGCTAAAGGTGGTATAGTATTTAGTATATCTGAAGAGTTGAAAAAACCTATAAAATTTATTGGAGTCGGTGAAAAGATAGAAGATTTAAGAAAATTTGATGCAAAAGAATATATACAAGCTATATTTGATTAGTGTAAAATATTTATTTTGTAAATTTTTTAAAAAAATAATTGTAATTATACTTAAAATTTGTTAGTATATACTTAACAACAACAAAGTTGTTATTAATGATATATATAAAAAATTAAGATAAAATATTATTTAAGGAAGTGAGAGTTTTGAGTTTTTTAGTTAAAATTAGAGAAAAAGCAAGAGAAGTTAACAGATCAGTTGTTTTACCAGAAGGAACTGATGAAAGAGTAGTAACAGCTGCAGCTAAAGTAGTTGAATTAGGTATAGCTAGACCAATAGTTATAGGAAACAAAGAAGAAATGGAAAGAGTAGCAAATGACTTAGGTCTTAGTTTAAAAGGAGTAGAAATAGTAGAAGTAAAAAATTCTTCTAAATTAGAGGCTTATGCTGAAAAATTAGCTGAATTAAGAGCTAAAAAAGGTATGACAGTAGAAAAAGCAAGAGAGATCTTATTAAATGATCCAAACTTCTTTGGTGCTATGATGGTAAAGATGGGAGATGCTGATGCAATGGTATCTGGATCTGACTCACCTACAGCAGATGTTTTAAGAGCAGGACTACAAGTAATAGGAACTAGACCTGGAATAAAAACTGTATCTTCTGTATTTGTTATGGAATTAACAGAAAGACAAGAAACTTATGGAGACGTATTATTATTTGGAGATTGTTCAGTAATACCAGTTCCTACTGCAGAACAACTAGCAGATATAGCTGAAGCATCAGTTATTACTGCACAAAACGTAGTTGGAATGCAAGGAAAAGTAGCATTAATGACTTTCTCAACAAAAGGATCAGCTAGTCATCCAGATATAGATGTTGTAATAGAAGCTGGAAAAATCTTAGATGAAAGAAAAGTAAATTTCCAATATGAAGCTGAAGTTCAAGCAGACGCAGCTATAGTGAAATCTGTAGCAATGAAAAAATGCCCTAACTCTCAAGTTGCAGGAAGTGCAAATATTTTAATATTCCCTAACTTAGCAGCAGGAAATATAGGATATAAATTAGTACAAAGATTAGCTGGTGCAAATGCATACGGACCAATAATCCAAGGACTTGCAGCACCAATAAATGACCTATCAAGAGGATGTTCAGTAGACGATATAGTTAACTTAGTAGCAATTACTGCAGTACAAGCAGCAGAGTAATAAAAGCTATTTAAAAAATATAATAAATAATTATTTTAAGGAGATAAAGAATGAAAGTTTTAGTAATTAACTGTGGAAGCTCATCATTAAAATATCAATTAATGAATCCAGAAACAAGAGAAGTTTATGCAAAAGGATTATGTGAAAGAATAGGAATTGAAGGTTCTAAAATGGAATATGAGGTTCCAGCTAGAGATTATGAAATAAAAGTTGAGAAACCAATGCCAACTCATAAAGAAGCTTTAGAATTAGTTATCAATGCAATAACTGATAAAGAAAATGGAGTAATAGCTTCAGTAGAAGAAGTAGAAGCAATAGGACATAGAGTAGTACATGGAGGAGAAACATTTGCTAAATCTGTATTAATAACAGATGAAGTTATGAAAGCTATAGAAGCTAACAATGAATTAGCTCCTTTACATAATCCAGCTAACTTAATGGGAGTTAGAACTTGTATGTCATTAATGCCTGGGAAACCAAATGTAGCTGTATTTGATACTGCTTTCCACCAAACAATGCCAGCTGAAGCATTCATGTATGCATTACCATATGAAGATTATACAGAATTAAAAGTAAGAAAATATGGATTCCACGGAACATCTCACTTATATGTTTCAGAAACAATGAGAGAGATTATGGGAAATCCAGAGCACTCAAAAATAATAGTTTGTCACTTAGGAAACGGAGCATCTGTATCTGCAGTAATGGATGGTAAATCAGTAGATACATCAATGGGATTAACTCCATTACAAGGATTAATGATGGGAACTAGATGTGGAGATATAGATCCAGCAGCTGTATTATTTATAAAAAATAAAAGAGGATTAACTGATAGAGAAATGGATAACAGATTAAATAAAGAATCTGGAATCCTAGGAGTATTTGGAAAATCATCTGACTGTAGAGATATGGAAAATGCAGTAGCTGAAGGAGATGCAAGAGCTAAATTAGCAGAGGATATGTTTATTTATAGAATCAAATCTTATGTAGGAGCTTATGCAGCAGTAATGGGTGGAGTAGACGCTATCTGTTTTGCAGGAGGAATTGGAGAAAATGCTTCTGGAATAAGAGAGAGAGTTATTGAAAGCTTAGGATTTATAGGAGCTAAAATAGATAAAGAAGTTAACTCAGTTAGAAAGAAAGGAAATGTAAAATTATCAACTGATGATTCTAGAGTATTAGTTTATAAAATACCTACAAACGAAGAGTTAGTAATTGCTAGAGATACATATAGAATTGTAACTGGAAAATAATAAAGTAGAAAAATTTTATAAAAAATTTTTAAATAATTATTGACAAATTTTAAATATGATTTAAAATAGTATATAGAAGTAAATTAAAAAAATACTTTCATAAAAGATTTTATAGGAGGAATTGTAATGGTTAAAAAAATGCAGACAATGGATGGAAACCAAGCTGCAGCATATGCATCATATGCCTTTACTGAAGTAGCTGGAATTTATCCTATCACTCCATCATCACCAATGGCAGAGTACACAGATGAATGGGCTTCAAAAGGAATGAAAAATATATTTGGAGTACCTGTAAAAGTTGTAGAAATGCAATCAGAGGCTGGAGCAGCAGGAACTGTACACGGTTCTTTACAAGCAGGAGCTTTAACTACTACTTATACAGCTTCACAAGGATTATTATTAAAAATACCTAACATGTATAAAATAGCTGGAGAATTATTACCAGGAGTAATACACGTATCAGCTAGAGCATTATCAGCTCAAGCACTATCTATCTTTGGAGATCACCAAGATATATATGCAGCTAGACAAACTGGTTTTGCTATGTTAGCAACAAACTCAGTTCAAGAAGTTATGGACCTTGCAGGAGTAGCTCACTTAGCAGCTATCAAAACAAGAGTACCTTTCTTACACTTCTTTGATGGATTCAGAACTTCTCACGAAATTCAAAAAGTAGAAGTAATGGATTATGAAGTATTTAAAAACTTAATCGATATGGAAGCTGTTCAAGCATTCAGAGAGAGAGCTCTTAACCCAGAGCACCCAGTAACAAGAGGAACTGCAGAAAATGATGACGTTTACTTCCAAACAAGAGAAGCACAAAACAAATTCTATGATGCAGTACCAGATGTAGTAGCTCACTACATGGCAGAAATCTCTAAAGTAACTGGAAGAGATTACAAACCTTTCAATTACTATGGAGCTCCAGATGCTGAAAGAATTATAATAGCTATGGGATCAATTTGTCCTATATCAGAAGAAACAATAGATTACTTAAATGCTAAAGGGGAAAAAGTAGGAATTTTATCTGTACACTTATACAGACCATTCTCTGCTAAATACTTCTTTGATGTATTCCCATCAACAGTTAAGAAAATAGCAGTTTTAGACAGAACAAAAGAGCCTGGATCACAAGGAGAACCATTATTACTTGATATTCAATCTCTATTCTACGGAAGAGAAAATGCTCCAGTAATAATCGGAGGAAGATACGGATTATCTTCAAAAGATACTACACCAGCTCACGTAATTGCTGTATTTGATAACTTAAAATTAGACCAACCAAAAGACAGATTCACAGTAGGAATAGTAGATGACGTTACATTTACTTCATTAGAAGTAGGAGCACCTGTAACTGTAACTGGTGATGACGTAAAAGAATGCTTATTCTTCGGATTAGGAGCAGACGGAACAGTTGGAGCTAACAAAAACTCAATAAAAATCATCGGAGATAAGACAGATTTATATGCACAAGGATACTTCGCATATGACTCTAAAAAATCTGGAGGAGTTACTAGATCTCACTTAAGATTTGGAAAATCTCCAATAAAAGCAAGCTACTTAATTTCAAATCCACACTTTGTAGCATGTTCAGTTCCAGCATATTTACACCAATATGATATGACTTCTGGAATCAGAAAAGGTGGATCATTATTAGTTAACTGTATTTGGGATGCAGAAGAAGCTGTAAATCAAATACCTAACAAAGTAAAAAGAGATCTAGCTAAAAATGGAGCAAGATTATTCATAATCAATGCAACTAAATTAGCTGAAGAAATTGGATTAGGGCAAAGAACAAATACAATAATGCAAGCTGCTTTCTTTAAACTAGCTGACATTATTCCATTTGAAGAAGCTCAACAATATATGAAAGATTATGCTAAAAAATCATATGCTAAAAAAGGTGACGATATAGTTCAAATGAACTATAAAGCTATCGATAAAGGAGCAGAAGGATTAATCGAAGTACCAGTAGATCCAGCATGGGCTAACTTACCAGTTGAAGAGTTAAAAGCAGCTGAAGAGTGTTGTTCTTGTAGATGTGGACACGAAAAATCAAAAACTGAATTATTCGTAGAAAGAATTGCAAAACCTATCAACGCAATTAAAGGATATGATTTACCAGTTTCTGCATTCAACGGATATGAAGATGGAACATTTGAAAACGGAACTACTGCATATGAGAAGAGAGGAATTGCAGTTCACGTACCTGAGTGGAAAGCTGAAAACTGTATCCAATGTAACCAATGTTCATATGTATGTCCACATGCAGTAATCAGACCATTCTTAATGACTGAAGAAGAAAAAGCTGCATCTCCAGTAGAATTAACAACTATTAAACCAGTTGGAAAAGGATTAGAAGGATTACAATATAGAATGCAAGTATCTACTTTAGACTGTACAGGATGTGGATCATGTGCTAACGTATGTCCAGCTAAAGAGAAAGCATTAGTAATGGTAAGCATCGGACAATCTTTAGAAAATAAAGAAGATAAGAAAGCTGATTACTTATTCAACAAAGTTGAGTACAGAAGTGACTTAATGTCTAAAGATACTGTAAAAGGATCTCAATTCTCTCAACCATTATTCGAATTCCACGGAGCATGTCCTGGATGTGGAGAAACTCCATACTTAAAAGCTATAACTCAATTATTTGGAGAAAGAATGATGATAGCTAATGCTACTGGATGTTCTTCAATATACAGTGGATCTGCACCATCTACTCCATATACAACTAACAAAGATGGACACGGACCATCATGGGGATCTTCTCTATTCGAAGACAACGCTGAGTACGGAATGGGAATGCACGTTGCTGTAGAAACTTTAAGAGATAGACTTCAAAATATAATGGAAGAAAATATGGACAAAGTTCCAGCAGAAGTTGCTGAACTATTCAAAGAATGGATAGAAAACAGATCATTTGCTGCTAAATCAAGAGAAGTATCTGATAAGATAATCGCTGCTTTAGAAGGAAAAGACTGTGAAGTATGTAAAGAAATCTTAAGCTTAAAACAATACTTAGCTAAGAAATCTCAATGGATCTTTGGAGGAGACGGATGGGCATATGACATCGGATATGGTGGAGTAGACCACGTTCTAGCTTCTAAAGAAGATGTAAATATCGTAGTTTTAGATACAGAAGTTTACTCAAATACAGGAGGACAAGCTTCTAAATCAACTCCTACAGGAGCAATTGCAAAATTCGCAGCTGCAGGAAAAGCAGTTAAGAAGAAAGACCTTGCTGCAATAGCTATGTCTTATGGACACATCTATGTTGCACAAGTATCTATGGGAGCTAACCAACAACAATATTTAAAAGCTTTAAAAGAAGCTGAAGCTCACAACGGACCATCTTTAATCATTGCATACGCTCCATGTATCAACCACGGATTAAAGAAAGGAATGGCTAAAGTACAAAACGAAATGAAGATGGCAACTGAGTGTGGATACTGGCCAATATTCAGATATAACCCTGCATTAGAAGCAGAAGGTAAAAACCCTCTTCAAATAGATTGTAAAGAGCCTAACTGGGATAAATATGAAGAGTACTTATTAGGAGAAGTAAGATATGCTACTCTTTCTAAATCTAACCCAACAGAAGCTAAAGAACTTTATGAAAGAAATAAAGCTGAAGCTCAAAGAAGATGGAGACAATATAACAGACTTGCTGCTATGGATTTCTCTACAGAGAAAAAATAAGAGTAGGCTGTTAAAGAGTCATAAATATAGGAGACTGATAGAAATATCAGTCTCTTTTTATATTATTATAAAAATAAAAAAATTTTTAAAAATGATAAAATTAAAAATTGACTATTTATTTAAATTCATGTATAATTGATCTAAATTAAAATATATTAGGAGGAATTATTAATGGACACGGTGCCCGAATTTAATCTTTATTTAAATCTTTTATTTTTAATTTTTTTAACTCTAACAAATGCTTTTTTTGCTTGTACAGAGATAGCGATGGTTTCTATTAATAAGAATAAAATTAATTTGTTAGCTGAAAATGGGAATAAAACAGCAAAACTTATTCAGAAAGTTTTAGCTGAACCAACTAATTTTTTATCAACAATTCAAGTTGCAATTACTCTTTCTGGTTTTTTTGCTAGTGCATCTGCAGCTACAGGATTTGCAGATATTTTGAGTAAAAAACTTACAGTATTTAATATTGCGTATACCAAAGAGTTATCTATTGTAATTGTAACAATAATATTATCATATTTTACTCTTGTATTTGGAGAGCTTGTACCGAAAAGAATTGCTTTACATAAAGCAGAAGCAATAAGTATGTTTTCTATAAGACCAATATATATAATAGCAAAGTTAACATTTCCATTTATAAAGTTACTTTCTATTTCAACAAATACAATATTACGTATATTAGGTTTCAAAATTGACAATATAGAGGAACAAGTATCTGAAGAGGAGATAAAATCGCTATTAGAAGTAGGACAAATTCATGGAGTTTTCAATAAAACTGAAAAAGATATGATAACTTCTGTTCTATCTTTTGATAATAAAAATGCTAAAGAGATTATGACTCCTAGAACAGCTACATACATGATAGATATTAATTCACCGTTAGATGAGTATCTAGATGAATTATTAAATAGAAAACATTCAAGAGTTCCAGTTTATGATACCGAAGTAGATAATATAATTGGAATTTTATTTATAAAAGATTTTATTTTAGAAGCTAGAAAAAAAGGATTTGAAAAAGTAGATGTTAAAACTATAATGAGAAAACCATATTTTATACCTGAGACAAAGAAGATAGATATTCTTTTTAAGGAGATGCAACAATCTAAAATCTTCATGTCAATCATTATTGATGAATATGGGGGATTTTCAGGAATAGTTACAATGGAAGATTTAATTGAAGAGATAGTGGGTTCTATAGAAGAGGAATATCAAAATAAAGAACCAAAAATTACTCCAGTTGAAGAAAATACATATATTGTAGATGGACTTTTTTCAATAGATGCTTTAAATTATGAATTAGGATTGGATTTTTATTCAGATAACTATGATACTCTTTCAGGATTTATTACTGGTGAGCTAGAGAGAATACCAGAGGAAAAAGAGAAAATAGTATTGGAGTATACAAATGTAAGGTTAGAAGTTTTAGAGATAAAGGATAAAAGAATTACAAAAGTAAAATTAACTTTAAAACCAAAGGAATTAGATACGGAAACTATAGAGGAGTAAAACAATAAATGAGGGGATAATTGAAAAACCCCTCATTTTTAAATTTAATTAGAATGGAAATTCATCATCATCTTCATATGGAATCTCTTCTACTTCTTTAGAAATAGATTTTGGAGCAGGTGATGAATACTCAGGCTCATATCTACCCATAGAATCACTGCTTCCTTTTGCTTCTAAGAACTCAATTGCTTCTACAAGAACATCATATGAAGTTCTTTTTTCTCCGTTCATTTCATATCTATTCATTTGAAGTCTTCCATTTACTCCAACTTTTCTTCCTTTTCTTAGGTACTCTCCAATAAGTTCAGCTGTTTTTCCAAAAGCTACACAGTTTATAAAATCAGCTTCACCTTTAGAGAACGGTCTATCTACAGCTAAAGAAAATCTTGAGTAAGCTTTTCCACTTTGTCCAAATTTTAATTCAGGATCTCTAGTAAGTCTACCAACTAAAACTACTATATTCATATTAAAACCTCCTATTAAATTATATTCTTAACTAATTATAGCATATTTTCAAGAGTAGCACCAATATTTTTTAAAGGAAAACAGAAGAAAAAATTATAAGCAAAATGGTAGTATTTATGATATAATAATACAGTAAAATGTTAAGCTAGGAGGCTATAATGGAAAAGAAAAGAGCTGTACTTTTAGATGTAAGTGCCATAATGTATAGAGCATATTTTGCAAATATGAATTTTAGAACTAAAACAGAGCCAACTGGAGCAGTATATGGTTTTGTAAATACTTTGATGAGTATAATAAAAGAATTTAATCCAGATTTTATAGGAGCAGCTTTTGATGTTAAAAGAGGCTCTTTAAAGAGAAGTGAAATTTATAAGGATTATAAAGCCCAAAGAGAATCAGCACCTGAAGATTTAATCGTTCAAATTCCAAGAATAGAAGAGGTATTGGATTGTTATAATATATCGAGATTTAAAATTGAAGGATATGAGGCTGATGATGTATTAGGAACTTTAGCAAAAAAGCTTTCAGAGGAAAATATAGAGGTTTATGTTATAACTGGAGATAAGGATTTAGCTCAAATTTTAGATGAAAATATAAATATAGCTTTACTAGGAAAAGGTGAAGGTGGAGATAAATTTAAAATAATAAGAACAGATGAGGATGTTATAGAATATTTAGGAGTATCAGCTAAAAAAATTCCTGATCTTTTTGGACTTATAGGAGATTCTAGTGATGGCATTCCTGGAGTAAGAAAAATTGGACCTAAAAAAGCTATTCCTATGTTGAAGAAATATGAAACTTTAGAGGGAATATATGAAAATATAGATTCATTAACAGAGATACCCGGGATAGGAAAGTCTCTTGTGAGTAATTTAAAAGAGGATAAAGATATTGCTTTTATGAGTAGAGAGTTGGCTATAATTTGTCAGGAGGTTCCTCTAGAATTTAATTTAGAAAAATTATCTTATGAGCAGGATAAAGAAAAACTTTTAGAGTTATTTAAGATATTAGAGTTTAAAGCTCTTATTAAAAAAATGGGGCTTGAGATTGTAGAAGGGAAAGAAGAAGAGTTAGAAAAACAAAGTAGAAGTAGAGAGAATAGAGATTTTAAAATTTTATCTAAAAAAGATGATATTAAGGATATGATTAAAACTTTAAAAAAAGAGGAGCTAGTCTCTATTTTTTATACTGATTATGGAATAGCTTTAAGTTCATATGGTAAAGATTTTTATTATCCTTTTGATAAAAAATGTGAAAATAAAATAGGGGCTAATATCTCATTATTTGATGTTGAGCCAGCACTAGAAACGCAGAAAAAAGATTATCCAGAGATACAGGAATTTTTTGATAATTATACTGGAAATATAATAACATATAATTTAAAAAATTTATTAAATAAGAGTTTTGATATAAAAAATTGTGGAATGGATATAATGATAGCTCATCATTTAGTTACTTCTCAAACAAAGGAAAATGTAGAGCTACCTATTGAGCAATTCACAGGAATAGAGTTAGAGGATTATACGGAGAAGTTTGGAAAAGAGAAACCAGAAAATTTAAGTGCAGAAGAGTATGGAAAATATATTTGTCAAAGGACAAGAGGACTTTTAGAGTGTTTTGATATCTTAAAAGAGGAATTAACGGATAGAAATTTAATGAAAGTTCTAAATGAGATAGAGATGCCACTGATAGAGATACTTTCATCTATGGAAAAAAAGGGAATAATGATAGACCCAGATTATTTTTCAAAATATGGAAAAGAATTAGAGAGAGCAATAGATGAACTTCAAGAAAAAATATATGAAGAAGCTGGAGAAAATTTTAATATCAACTCTCCAAAACAGCTAGCCGAGATACTTTTCTTTAAATTAAATCTTCCACCAGTTAAGAAAACTAAAACAGGTTTATCTACAGATGAAGAGGTATTGGAGAAGTTAAAGGAAGATGGAGCAGAGATAGCAAAGGCTATATTAGAGTATAGAAAACTAGCTAAATTAAAAAATACATATGTAGACGCTATTCCTAAATTAAGAGATGAAAATAATAGAGTTCATACTACATTTAATCAAATAGGAACTACTACAGGAAGACTTTCATCTTCTGATCCAAATTTACAAAATATTCCAGTTAAAACAGATGAAGGTATAAAGATAAGACAAGGGTTTGTAGCGGAAAAAGGATCAATTTTAATGGGAATTGACTATTCACAAATAGAATTGAGAGTTTTAGCTCAATTATCGGGAGATGAAAATTTAAGAGCAGCTTATCAAAATAATATGGATCTACATAGTTTAACAGCCAGAAAGATTTTTGAACTTTCTGAAAACGATGAGGTAACAAGGGAACAAAGGATAATTGCTAAGACAATAAACTTTAGTATAATCTATGGAAAAACAGCCTTTGGTTTAGCAAAAGAGCTTGGAATTACTCAAAGAGAAGCGAGTGAATATATAGAGAGATACTTCAATCAATATCCAAGAGTAAAAGAGTTTGAAAAAGAGATAGTTGAATTTACAGAGAAAAACGGATATACAGAGACTTTATTTGGAAGAAGAAGAATTATAGAGGGAATAAATTCTAAAAATAAAAATATAAAGAGTCAGGCAGAAAGAATGGCTGTGAACAGTGTTATTCAAGGAACAGCAGCTGAAGTTTTAAAGCAAGTTATGATAGAGATATATAGATATATTAAGGATAAAGCTGGAGTATCATTATTACTTCAAGTACATGATGAGCTTATTTTTGAAATATCTCAGGATAGATTAGAAGAATATAGAGAAAATATAGAAAAAATAATGAGAGAGTGTGTAAAATTTGATAGTGTACCACTTGAAATTAATACTAATATAGGAGTTAACTGGGCTGAAACAAAATAGAAGAGGTAGAAAAGGTAATATGTTTTAATAGGAGGTAAGATGTCTTATACATATAGTGTTAAAGAGGAGATACTAAGTAATGATATGGTAACAGCAATTGAAAAAACTGCTGAATTATCTGCTATATTTCTGAGCAAAAATGCTTTTTATAATGATAGAATTGAACTTAGATTAGAAAATTTACCTTTAGCTAAAAGAGTATATAAATTTATAAAAGATACAACAGATTTAAAAATAGAGATAAAGTATTCAATATCTAAAAGGTTGGGAGAGCATAATGTATACATAATTGTTATTCCCAAGCAAAAGGGATATAGAGACTTTATTGAAAAGATGAAGAGTTTAAATGTAGATTTGATACTTACAAGTGAAGAAATTTTAAAAGGATTTATTAGAGGAATATTTCTTTCTTGTGGGTATATAAAGGATCCAGAAAAAGAGTATGCCCTTGATTTTTTCATGGATAATGAAGAGGCGGCAGATAAATTGTATACCCTGCTTTTATCTAAAGGAAAGAAAGTTTTTAAAACTTTAAAAAGAAATAAACCATTAGTTTATCTTAGAAATTCAGAAAATATTATGGATATAATTGTTCTGATAGGATCAATTCAATCTTTCTTTAAATATGAAGAAACTACAATGATAAAAGATTTGAAAAATAAAACAATTAGAGAGATGAACTGGGAAGTAGCTAATGAAACTAAGACTTTGAATACAGGTAATAATCAAATTAAAATGATAAATCATATAGATAGAGAGATTGGACTTAATTCATTAAGTCCAGTCCTTGAAGAGATAGCTCATATGAGACTTAATAATCCTGAGAGTACACTTCAAGAGATAGCAGAGATGATTGGAATTTCAAAGTCTGGAGTTAGAAATAGGTTTAGAAGAATAGAAGAGATTTATAATAATCTAATAAAAGATGAGATAGAGGAATAAAGTATGAGAATAATAAGAGATATCTTGAATTTTAATGAGTGTCTAAGAAATAGTTATGTAGCAATAGGAACATTTGATGGAGTTCATTATGGACATCAAAAGCTTATAAAACAGGCTATAGAAGCAGCAAAAAAAAATAGTGGTTATTCAGTTGTTTTTACATTTTCAAATCATCCAATGGAATTAATAAAGGGAGAGGCAGCTCCAAAAGTTATAAATACTATAGAAGAAAAACTTTATTTGTTAGAACAATTAGGAGTAGATTGTGTTATTGTACAAGAGTTTTCCCAAGAGTTTGCCAATTTAACTGCAGAGGAGTTTGTAGATATTTTAGAAAAGAAATTGGGAAGTAAGGAGTTATTTGTAGGATTTAATTTCTCTTTTGGAGTGGGAGGAAAATCTACTGCCAAGGATCTGGTTAGATTAGGGGAAGTTAGAGGAATAGTTGTTAATGAACTTTCTCCAATATATTTAGAAGGAAAACTAGTAAGTTCAACACTTTTAAGAGATAAAGTATTACATAAAGATATAGAAACAATAAATAGATATTTGGGGCATAATTTTGTTATTATGGGTGAAGTTGTACATGGGAAAAAAATAGCAAGAGAGTTAGGATTTCCAACTGCAAATATAAAAATGTCTACAAGATTATATCCTAAAAATGGAATATATGGAGCTAAAGTAAAGATAGAAGGAGAGGATTTCTATCGTTATGGAGTTGTTAATATAGGAGTTAATCCAACTTTAAAACCGGGAGAAAAAACAGTTGAAGTAAATATACTAAATTTTAATGAATTTATATATGGAAAAACTGTAGCTATTGAATTGGAAGAGTATTTAAGAGAAGAGAAAAAATTCTCATCAATAGATGAACTAAAAAGAGTGATTGGAAATGATATAGAAACTTGGAGAAGGGTAGTAGAAGAGAGAAAAAATGGATATAGTACTAAAGATAGATAATTTTGAAGGACCACTTGATTTACTTCTTCATTTAATAGAAAAGAAAAAATTAAAAATTTCAGAGATAAAAATTTCACAAATAATAGATGAATATCTAGGTGTTTTAAAGGAAGCTCAAGAGGAAAATTTACATATCAAAGTAGAATTTTTAGTTACAGCTTCAGAATTATTGGAAATAAAAGCTTCAACGCTTTTAGCTATCAATGAGGAAGAGAATAAAGAAAAAGAGTTAAAAAGAAGATTAGAAGACTATAAAATCTTTAAAGAGGTAGCATTAAAGATAGGTGAGATGGAAAAAGAGTACAACATCTCCTATACACGTGGTGAAGGAAGAAAGATTATAAAAAAGGCAGCTAAAGAGTATGATATTTCAAAGTTAAAAGCTAGTGATCTATATTTAGCTTATAAAAAATATATTGGAAAGAGTGAAAAAGAGTATTTAGAATTAGAGCTAGGAAAAAAATACACTTTAAAAGATGAGATGGATAAATTATATATAAAATTATACTCTCAAAGAAGAACTTTTGATTCAATATTTAGTGAAGCTGAAGGAAGAATGCATCTAGTATATATATTTTTAGCTATCTTAGAACTCTATAAAGAGGGACTTATAGAGATAGAAGAAGATACAGTATCAAGAATAAATAGATAAGGAGTTTTTATGTTTAGAAGTGGACTTCTAGTAATGATAATAACAATGATAAGCAGAGTATTAGGCTTAGTAAGAGCTGGAATAATAGCTTATTACTTTGGAGCATCTGCTATGACAGATGCTTTTTTCAGTGCTTTTAAAATAAGTAATTTTTTTAGGCAACTTTTAGGAGAGGGAGCTTTAGGTAGCTCATTTATCCCACTTTATAATGAAAGAGTAGAAATAGAGGGAGAAGAGAGAAGTAAGGAGTTTATATATTCAATACTAAATTTACTCTTTGTTTTTAGTACGATAATTACAATATTGATGATAATATTTTCACAGGGAATAATAGATGGAATAGTAAGTGGATTTTCGGCAGAAACTAAATTACTAGCTTCAAGACTATTAAAGATAATGTCAGTATATTTTATCTTTATAAGTTTATCAGGAATGATATGTGCTATTTTAAATAATTTTAAACAATTTGCTGTTCCAGCTTCTACATCAATATTTTTTAATTTAGCAATAATTTTAGCCTCTATGTATTTTGGAAAAAGCTATGGAATAGATGCCTTAGCTTATGGAGTTGTAATTGGAGGAGTTCTTCAATTTTTAGTAGTTTTACCAGCGTTTTTTAAAATAGTAAAGGGATATTCTTTCAAAATAGATTGGAAGGATCCTTATTTAAAAAGAATATTTATAATGATATGTCCAATGCTTATAGGGATAGTAGCTAGACAGGTAAACACCATTGTAGATCAGATGTTTGCTTCATATTTAGCCGCTGGAGGGGTATCAGCCCTTGAAAATGCTACAAGGTTATATTTATTACCAGTAGGAGTTTTTGGAGTATCAATATCTACAGTAATATTTCCAGGATTGTCAAAGGCGATGTCAAGAAATAATTATAAAGAGGCAACGGATAATATAGTAAAAGGATTAAACATACTACTATTTTTAATAATTCCATCAACTGCTGTACTGACTTTTTATGCTCCAGAAGTTATTAGATTAACACTATCTTATGGAAAATTTGATGAGGAAGCAGTAAAAGTAACAGCTCAAGTTTTACTATATTACTCTTTAGGATTATATTTTTATACGGCTATATACTTAATGACAAGAGCTTTTTATAGTGTAAAAGATAGTAGACATCCAGTAAAGTTTTCTATAGTATCTATAGTAGTTAATATAGTTTTAAATTTTCTATTGATAGAAAAATTAGAGTATAGAGGAATTGCACTGTCTACTTCAGTAGCTGCCGCAGTTAACTTTATTTTACTTTTAATAGTTTTCAGAAAAAAATATATTAATTTTAGTTTGAAAAAAAGTTATATTTTCTTTGCTAAAACACTAATAGTTACAAGTTTTGCTCTATTAGCAAGTTTTAAAGTAGAAAATACAATTTTAAAACTGATAGTTTTTTCTGCTGTATATATGTTATTTTGGACAAGAAGCTTAATAAAAAATAAAATGGAAGTATTCTAATGGAAGAGAAGGTATATAATTATAAGATTTATACTCCAAATAAGATTGCTGATAAAATTACTAAAATTGCAATTGATAATTATTTTAATGGTGAAATGAGTAAAGAGAAATTAGATAAAATAAGGGTTTGTGATCTTTCTTGTGGAAGTGGAAATCTATTACTTCCATTTTTAGAAGCTCTTATTATAATTTCAAAAGAGATTACAGGAGAGTATTATTATAATTCTAATTGGATAAAGGGTTATGATATTGATAATGAGGCAGTAAAGCTAACTAAGGAGAAGGGAAGAGAGCTATTAACAAGCTACTCTTTAGATGGAATACTAAATATCGAAAATAGTGATGGATTGCTTTTAGAAGAGAGTGGATATAATATCATTTTAGGAAATCCACCATATCTTGGTGAAAAAAATAATAAAGAGATATTTCAACAGGTAAAAAATACGAATTTTGGAAAAAAGTATTATGAAGCGAGAATGGATTATTTTTACTTTTTTATTGAGAAAGCTATTGAAATATTAGATGAAAATGGTATCCTTGTTTATCTAACTACAAACTATTGGCTTAAGGCAGATAGTGGAAAGAAATTAAGAAATACCTTAAAAGAAAATGGCTTGTTTTCTGAAATTATATTCTATGATAACTCACTTTTTTCAAAGGCAAAAGGTCAGCATAATATTATTTTTAGTTGGATAAAATCTACTAAAGAAAAAAAAAGTGTAAATATAGAGCTACCAGAAAAAAGTTTTAAGATAGAAAATTCTTTATTATATGATGAAAATGATAAAATAATCTTGGCAGATGAAGAGAGTAGAGAGTATAATAGAAGAGTGATCAGTATCTCAAATTATAAATTGGGAGATTTGGTAAATATAAATCAAGGAATAGTTTCTGGTTATGATAAAGCTTTTATTTTCAATAGCTTTCAAAATGAGTTTTCAAAGTATTTAAAACCTTTTTATAAAAATAAGGATATAGGAAAATATACTAATAGTAAGAATCAGTTTTGGATACTTTATTTAGATAGAGAAACTGAATTAGATGAGGAGTTAGAGCTATATTTAAAAAATTATTATGAAGAGCTTTCAAAAAGAAGAGAGGTATTGACTGGTCAGATAAAATGGTGGCAACTTCAATGGGCTAGAGATAGAGAGATATTTTGCAAACCTAAGATTCTTGTAAGACAAAGATGTAAGACAAATCAATTCTCTTACGATGAAAGTGAATTTTATGGAAGTGCTGATATTTACTTTATAACAACTAAGAGTAATGAGATAGATATTTTTTATATTTTAGGATATATGAATTCTACTTCATTTTTAGAATGGTTTAAGTATAATGGAAAATCAAAAGGAAAAAATTATGAATTTTATTCTACACCATTAAAAGAAACACCAATATATTATCCAAAAGTTAAAGAAGATATAGAGTATATATCTTCTCTTGTAAAGAAGCAGATAGATAAATATGATTTAGAGATTCAGAGAGAGATTGATAATTATTTTGAAAAAATTTTTAGTAAGTGAGGTGAATTAGATGAATGATTCATCAAATAGAGTAAAAAAAGTTGGACTTCCCCCAGGAAGTATAATATATACTGGTGAAAATCCACAACATAAGATACATATAGATATACTTGCTTACAATGATAGTATAACTAAAAGAGAACTTTTTGATGAGAATAGTGATTTGAGTGAGATAAAAAAAGACTTTAAAGGGATTACTTGGATAAATATAGATGGAATACACAATATTCCACTGATAAAAAGGATAGGAGAGCTTTTTAATCTTGATAATCTAGTAATGGAGGATTTAGTTAATAGTACTCAAAGAGCTAAAGTAGAAGAACGGGAAGATTATCTATTCATAGTTATGAAGATGCTAAATTTAAATCTTATATCCAAGGATATAGCTTATGAGCAAGTTTCCTTTATTGTAAAAGAGGATTATCTTATTACATTTCAAGAAACTCCAGGGGATGCTTTTGATTCAATTAGAGCTAGAATAGAAGCTCCAAATTCAAGAATGAGAAAGAAGAGTGTAGGTTATTTAACTTATGTAATATTAGATAGTATAGTAGATAACTATTTTATGATACTAGATGAAGTAGAGATAGAGATAGATAGATTAGAATCTAAAGTTATTAATAATCCTGAAAGAGAGGATTTACAAACTATTATTACATTAAAACAAAAAGTTACTACATTAAAAAGAACGATAGGACCTATTAGAGAGTTAATCAGTAGACTACAGACGAATAGTGTAGCAGAATATTTGAATGATGATATTAAAATTTATCTGACAGACTTATCAGATCATGGAATTATAGTACATGATACTCTAGATATATTAAATAGTAGAGTAACGGAATTAATTCAACTATATCATTCTACAATTAGTAATGGAATGAACGAGGTTATGCAAATATTAGCAATAATCTCTACAATATTTATGCCACTTAGTTTCTTAGCAAGCTTGTATGGAATGAACTTTGAATATATGCCAGAGTTACAGAGCAGATATGGATATTTTGTAATATTAGGAATAATGTTTGTACTTGTACTAGCTATGATTGCATATTTTAAGAAGAAGAAGTGGATTTAAGAAAACTCTGTATAAATATTAAAGTATTATAAAAAATGGGAATAAAAAACTCAAGAGAAGAAAGTTAGCTCTTGAGTTTTTTATCAAAATATAGTTAAATAACTACTAGAACATCAATTTAAAATGTTAATTCTTGTATATTTTCTTGAGGTTTTTCATCTAAAGGAATAGATGTAAATTTAACAGTTGAAAAATTTATCTTCTTTAAATCAACTTTTCTTATTTGACTATTATACATAGTTTTGTAATAAAACTCTCTATCACTTAAATTACTTATAGCTGTCCATTGAGTAGCACTAGGTAAATCTTTTGGAATATATGCTTGTTGATCAGCAGGATATTCAACACCTATAGGCAAATCAAAATTATTAAGAATATGAATAGCTTCATCTACGGCTTCTTTAGTAGTAGCAGCAGGTTTCATAGCTGTAAGAAGATAAAAAGCTCTGATAAATCTCGATGGAGGAGTGATATCTCCAGGTAATCCTAAAGCTCCTGTTCCTACTCCAAAAGAGAATATCTCTTCACCATTTACGTTATAGTTTTTAGCATTTCCAGAATAAAGATTTATATAGTTATTAAGATTTTTTACGTGCCAATCAAAATCTGGAGCATTAGTTAGAACTCCTACTTTGTTATCATAGATTTTAACTTCACCATTATTAATAATTTCAATAACTATATTTCCACCCTTTGCATCTGCAACTCTCCAGTGAGCTGTAGGAAGAGGGTTTCCATTTTTATCATAACCAACATTGACAACTTTAATATTTTTAATTCCTTCTTTTACCTCTTCGACAGTTGAGAAGTTAGATAAGATCCAACTCACAAATTGCATATCAACAACAGATTTTTTTGATATTTTTGGAGTATATTTTGTAAGACTACCATAATGAGGGAAATAAAAAAGACCAGCATTAAGCCCAGCTTCATTGATCCCTTCTCCGATGAATAAATCATTTATGACAGAGGCTCCAACATAACCATACTTAGCTTTCCATTTGTGCCCCTCCATCTTTCCATCAGGAGTTAAAGATTGATACTCTTTTCCTCTTGGAGATACTACTAATTTACTATTCAGATTACTTTCACCATACTCTATCGTTCTACCTTGAATCATTTGGTTATCTATTGTTCTAATAGTAATACCAGTACATGCAAGAGCAACACCAGAGAAAATTAAAAATAAACTAAGTGACAATTTAAAAATTTTTTTCATGAAACCCCTCCTAAAATTATTTGATAATACATTATACCATATAAAAACTGTAGAGCAATAAAAAAAGAGAAGAAAAACATCTTCTCTTAAATTTCTTTCTAT
The DNA here is from genome assembly GCA_018883725.1 of Candidatus Fusobacterium pullicola. Lineage (NCBI taxonomy): Bacteria > Fusobacteriati > Fusobacteriota > Fusobacteriia > Fusobacteriales > Fusobacteriaceae > Fusobacterium > Candidatus Fusobacterium pullicola. Next base: position 56,456 of record JAHLFN010000068.1, read on the forward strand.
AGATTAGAAAAGTCCAGGGATATTGATACCACCAGTTATTTTTCCCATTTCAGCTTCAGCTAATTCATCAGCTTGTCTCATAGCTTCTTTTACTGCAGAAAGAACTAAATCTTCTAACATCTCTTTATCTTGTGCAGCTTCTTTAACTATTTCATCAGTTAATTTAACTTCTAATAGTTCTTTTTGCCCATTAACTTTTACAGTTACAGCTCCTCCACCAACAGAAGAAGTTAACTCTTTTTCTTTAAGTCCTTCTTGAACTAATAACATTTGTTGTTGCATAGCTTGAGCTTGTTTTAATATATTCATTTGGCTTCCTGCACCTTGAGATGTTTTTCCACCTTTTAATTTTCTTACCATTATAATTCTCCTCCTGATATTTTTCTCACTAACAGTGATTATATCATATAACTATATAAAGTTTCAATAGTTTTCTTATAGATTATATGGGAAAAAATAGCTAGGTTTGAAGAATAATTCATTATTTTCATCTAAAGATGAAAAATTTTGAATTAAAGTTTTAAAAGGTAGATATTGTTTAAGAATAGTTTCAAAACTATCACTTTCAACAATTTCAATAACTTCATAATTACTTAATTTTAAATCTTTAGCCAGAGTATTTATAGTCAGCTCTAAGCCACCAATTTCATCTATAAGTTTAAGATTTTTTGCCTCTTCTCCCAACCAAACTTTTCCTTGAGCAATAGAGTGTACATAATCTCTATCTAACTCTCTTCCTTGTGCTACAATATCTAAAAACTCACTATATACCTTAAAGCTAGAAGCATAAATTTTTTCTTCATCTTCCTCAGTAAAATCTTTAGTCAAAGAGAATAGATCAGAATATTTACCTTTTTTAACAGTTTCAATATTAATATCTAATTTTTTCATAAGACCGTTGAAGTTTGGAATAAGGGAAACAACTCCAATAGAGCCAGTAATACTTTCTTTATCAGCAAAAATCTTGTTTCCAGAAACAGCAATATAGTATCCTCCAGAAGCAGCAACTCCACCTACAGATATGTAGATAGGTTTCTGCTTATTAGCTTCTTTTAATTTATGATGAATGATATTAGAAGCAAGTGCAGAACCACCAGGGGAATTAAGTCTTAAAACAATTCCTTTTATCTCTGGATTTTCCAAAGCTTTATCAATTTCATTTGATATTTTATCAGGAGTTATAGAGTTACCGATACTACCTTTTTCACTGCTAAGAAGTATACTTCCTTCACCATAGATGATAGCAATTTTCTCTGGGGAGTTGATTTTAGTTTCTTGATATTTTTCAATAGGAATTAATTTTTTCTTTCCTATTGTATTAAATATATCCTCTTCATAAGCAAGTTTATCAATAAGATGAAATTTTTCCATTTGATGTGGTTCAGAAAAAACAAAATCACCATTTAAAATTCTATCATTAATAAGTTCTTTATTAATTTTTCTTTCTATAATAATTTTATTTAAGAAGTTATCATATATTTTATCATGAAGTCTTTTAATATTCTCTCTATACTCATTAGACATCTCTTTTTTAGTAAAATTTTCACCATAAGACTTATAATCTCCAACGTGGATAACATTAAATTTTACTCCAAATTTATCTGCTAATCCCTTATAGTATGCTAATTCACTATAATAACCAGTGAGATTAACATTAGCACTCATAGTAGGTGGCATAATTATCTCATTAGAGTTAAGTGCAAGTGAATAGTTTCTATTATTTAAGTTAAGAGCAAAAGAGAGAATTTTTTTATTATTCTCTTTTAAAATATTTAATTTTGATCCAAGCTCCTCAATTTGAGCTCTATCCAATGTTATATTATCAAGTTTAAGGAAAATACCTTCAACATTGGGATTAGAATTGATAGAATCTAATTTTTTTAACAGTGAGAAAAAATTGATCTCTCCATCTTTGAGAAAATTAGGAATAGCTTCAGATTTCTCACTATATTTATTCCCTAAGTCAATAACAATATAACTTCCTTTTTCAATTTTTAAATTATTTTTTTCTTTTTGTGCTGAATATTTATTAAATACTCCAATTATTATAAGTAATAGTATTGACATTAAAACTAATTTTATAAAGAATGAAAATATCTCCTTTATAATAAAAATAACAGTTCCAAATATCAAATTTTTTAAAAATTTAAAGAGTTTCATAACAACTATCTTCTCCTATATTGATTTATATTTTAAATGATATCAATATTATAAAAGATAGTCAAATAAAATAAATATTTTCTTTTGATTTTTTAATATATATAATATAATCATAGTTAAGAAAGGTATAGAAGGAGGATTTAATGAAGTATTTAGGAGAGATTTTTGCATTGATAACAGCTTTAGGTTGGGCTTTGAGTTCTTTATTTTTTGAAAAAGCATCAAAAAGAGCTGATAGTATTTCAGTAAATGTAATAAGATTAGTAATAGGAATAATATTTTTAGGGGTATTTACCTTCGTAGAAAGAGGAGTATTTTTACCAACTGATTCTACTAGTTATAATTGGAAGATACTAGGAGTTTCTGGGATAATAGGGTTATTTTTAGGGGATATATTTCTATATGAATCTTATGTTTTAATAGGTGCTAGATTATGTATGTTGTTTATGACATTAACACCTCTTATAGTTGGAGTTTTTGGATATGTATTTTTAGGAGAAGTTTTAACTTTAACTCAATTATTAGCTATGATAATAACATGTAGTGGAGTATTAATAGTTGTTTTAAAATCTAAAGATGGGGAGCAAAATAAAAAAATATCTTCAAAAGGGATAATGTATATATGTATAGCTACTATTTTTGAAGCTATAGGAACTATTTTTACAAAAATGGGTTCGATTGGATATAATCCTAGTTCATCTACTCAGATTAGAATGATATGTGCTTTATTAGTTTTCATTATTTTTATAACTATAAAAAAGTTATGGAGAAAAGTATTTAAAGTAGCTGGAGATTTTAGAAATTTACTTTTAATTACAGCTGGAACTATTACTGCAACAGCAGGAATAACATTTTTGGTTGCAGCATTGAATCTAGGAAATGCAGGAGTTATATCAACAATTGCCTCAACGAGTCCTATATTAATTATTCCTATTTCATATTTATTTTTTAAAGAAAAAATAGCACTAAAAGAGATTATTGGAGCATGTATATCAGTTTTAGGAATAGTTTTATTTTTTTATAAATAAGATATGGATTTTACAAAAAACGATAAAGAAGTCCCTTCGGCCTCAGGACTTCTTTATACGTAGAAATTAAAATGTAATTTAAGGAAATGTCTTATGACAATATTATTATAACATATATTTTGTTATTGTCAATAAATATTTTGAAAAACTAATTATTTTTTTATAAATATATGAGATTAAATATATTTTAATGATATAAAAAATATATTGTACAATAAGAATAAACTAATGTATACTAATAGTAAAAGCAAGATAGAGGAGCAAATGACAGGAGTAAAAATATATAGCTTGGCAGGCGTTATGATATTTTGAAAGGGGAATTTGCCGAAATGGAAGAGAGAGCTAAACTCTTTTGTTGGCAATGTGGATAATATTTACATTGTTGTCATTGAATTTTTTCAGTGGAGAGCTATCTGTGAGAATAAGAGAGGGATTATTTTATCTTTTTTGTAATTTATCACAGTTTAGTCAGCTGTGATTTTTTTATTTTGCTAAAAATTTGAGGAGGTATATATTAATGATTAATGCAATTTGGTGTGGACTTATAGTTATAGGAATTTTAGTAGGAATATTTACAGGTAATGTACAGGCTGTCACAGACTCAGCAATTAAATCAGCGGGAACAGCAGTAACTTTATCTATAGAGATGATAGGTGTTATGGTACTTTGGCTTGGGTTAATGAAAATAGCAGAGGAAGCTGGAATGGTAAAGGCTATTGGAAATTTAATGAAACCAATCTTAGTAAGATTATTTCCAGAAGTACCTGCTGATCATCCAGCAATGGGAAGTATGGTAGCCAATATGGCAGCAAACTTTTTTGGATTAGGAAATGCAGCAACTCCTTTAGGAATAAAGGCTATGCAAGAGTTACAATTATTAAATGATAATAAAGATGAAGCTTCAAATTCAATGGTAATGTTTTTAGCTATAAATACTTCATCAATAACTCTTATATCATCAAGTACAATAGCTTATAGAGTAGCTGCAGGTTCAGCTAATGCAACAGAGATAATAGCTCCTACTATAGTAGCAACAATAGCGTCTACAGCAGTAGCTATAATTTCGTGCAAATTTTTAGAAAAATTACCAAAGTATAGAAGAGAAAAAATATAATATTGAAATAATTTTGAATATTTAGTAAAATTTAGGAGGAAGAATATGTTTGTAAGAATAATGGAGAGTATCTCACTTTATGCAATACCATTAATAATTTTAATAATAGTAGGATATGCTTATTTTGTAAAAAAAATAAAAGTATATGAGGTATTTTGTGAAGGAGCAAAGGAAGGATTTAATACATCAATAAGAATTATACCATTTTTAGTAGCAATGTTAGTTGCAATAGGGATATTTAGAGCTTCTGGATGTATCGATATAATGATGAAGATATTAGATCCTGTATTTGGATTGATAGGAATGCCTGGAGAGGTATTACCAATGGCAATATTAAGACCATTATCAGGTGGTGGAGCAACTGGGGTAATGAATGATTTAATGTTAACATATGGACCAGACTCTTTAATAGGAAGAATAGCTTCAACAATGATGGGATCTACAGAAACTACTTTCTATGTTCTTGCTGTATATTTTGGAGCAGTAAGCATAAGAAAAACGAGGCATGCTGTTGCAGTTGGATTACTAGCCGACCTAGCTGGATTACTAACTGCAGTATGGATTTGTAGAATTATGTTTGCATAAAAATATAATTTGGAGTAGAAAATGAAAAAAATTAAATTATTATTAGTAGCTATAATTTTATTAACTGGATGTACTAATACAAAAGTAGAAAATGAAAATCAGAATCTTGCTCAAAATCTTGAAGTTTCAGAGCAAACCCAAATAGATTCACCAAGTGATATCTTAAAAAATCTTCAAAACACTAACGAGAGTCTTCAAGAAGCAAAGGAAGCTAGAATAGATATCAAAAAAGAGAGTTTAGAAAATAGTATTAAAAGTATAGATGAAGTAGATTCAACTAAAAAAGAGACTATACTTAACGATATTAAAGAGAAAAAAAATGAAAAACAGATTTTTAAAAGTAAAAAAAATATAGTTAAGGAAAAAACTCAAAAAGCTATAGATAAATTTGTAAATTTAGAAACATTAAGATATAGTAATGTAGGAATTAGTATTGTAGATTTAAAAACTGGAGAAACCATAGGAAGTTATCATAAAGAGGCAGCAATGAATCCGGCTTCAGTTTTTAAAGTTATAACATCAGCTACAGCTTTAGAAGTTTTAGGAGCTAATACTAGATTGGAAACTAAACTTTTATATGATGGAAAAATAGATAATGAAGGTATATTAAAAGGGGATATATATATAATAGGTGGTGGAGATCCAACATTAGGATCTGATGGAATAAAGGTTAAACAAAGTGCATTCATGGAAGAATGGTTAAGTAAAATAGAAGCTGCTCAGATTAAAAAAATAGATGGAGATATAATTGTAATAGATAATCTATTTGGTTATGTAGGAGTAGAGGAGAAATGGCTATGGGAAGATTTTGGAACTAGCTATGGACAGGGAACATATGGAGTTAGTATATTTGATAATCTCTATACTTTATATTTAAAATCAGATGATAAAAATGTAAAAATTGTTGGAACTAAGCCAGAAATAGAAGGATTAAAATTTGAAAATAGATTAAAGGTATCTGAAAAGGGTAGAAAGAGTTTTTCAGTAAGAGGAGTAGCTTTTGAAAATAAGAGAATCTTAAACGGAGAAGTACCAGCAAATCAAGAGAAAATAGTTACAAAAAGTGATATTCCAAATCCAGGTTTATTTTTAGGGCAATACTTTAAAAATAGTTTAAAAACTGTTGGAATTGCTGTAAATGGAGAGGTAAAAACAAGTAGAAATACAAATAAAAGACCTAAAAACCCAAATACTTTAGCTATTACAAAATCAGCTACAATAGAAGAGATGGTAAGAGTACTTCTAAAAAGAAGTGATAATCACTATACAGAGCATCTATATCAACTTATAAAACTAAAAGATGTAGATATTGAAGAGTTTTGGAAAGCAAAAGGAGTTGATACAAAAGCCCTCGTGATGAATGATGGAAGTGGACTTTCTCGTGGAGATTATGTATCAGCAGATATTTTAACAAATATATTAGTATATATGAATAAAAACTATTCTGGGTTTGATAAGCTTTTACCAAGAGGGGGTTATGAGGGAACTGTTTCAGATTTCTTAGAACCAAGTGTATTCTCTGGAGATATAAGAGTAAAAAGTGGAAGTATGAGTGGAATTCAATCTTATACTGGATATGTAAAGAAAGATGGACGTGAGCTTGCATTTACAATAATTGTTAATCATTGGAATGGAAGTAGAAATAAATTAAAAGATAATATGGAAACGTTAATTAATGATTTATTTTAGAGGGATAAAATGTTAGGAAAAAAACTAAAAAAAGGTGATACAATAGGAATTATAGCACCAGCTAGCTGTACAACTTATGAGAAAGTTTTAGAGGCAAAGAAAAACATAGAAGACATGGGATATCAGGTAATTTTGGGAGAGTGTACTAAAAAACAGTGGTATTCATATGCTGGAACAGACGAAGAAAGAGCAGAAGAGATAAATAGTTTTTTTGATGATAAAAGTATTGATGCTATAATTTGTATGCGTGGAGGATATGGATGTAATAGATTAATAGAGCTTTTAGATTTTGAAGTTATAAAAAGAAATCCAAAAATATTTGTAGGTTATAGTGATATAACAACACTACATATAGCATTAAATGAAAAAGCTAATCTAATAACATTTCATGGACCAATGGCAGTAAGTAATTTTACTGGTAATTATAACAGAGATACATATGAAAATTTCATAGAGATACTTTCTAACTCAAGAGATAAACAAAGTATAAAAAATATTACAAAAGAGTTGGAAGTTTTAAATGAAGGAAGAGCAAAGGGAAAGCTTGTAGGTGGAAATTTAGCTACTCTTATAGCAACACTTGGAACTGAATATGATTTAGATTATAATGGAAAGATACTATTTTTAGAAGAGATTGGAGAAAAAACTTATAAAATAGATAGATTTCTAAATCAATTAAAAAAGCATGGTGTTTTTGAAAAAATAGAAGGTTTAGTTCTAGGAGATTTTAAAAACTGTATTCAAGATTCAGAAAAAGATATGACACTTTTAGAGGTTTTTCAGAATTATTTTAAGGAGTTAAAAAAGCCTGTAATATATAATTTTGAAAGTGGGCATTCAGAGCCAATGTTGACTCTTCCATTAGGGGCTATATGTGAAATAGATACTTATAATAAAGAGCTAAAAGTATTGGAGAGAGTAGTTAGTGAATAAAGTAGAGATGAGGTATTATGAGTTTAATTCAAAATACCTCATTTTTTAATTGAATTCTATTATTATGAACAAAAAAAATAAAGAAATATTAATTTTTAAAAGGAAAAATAATAAAAATATGAATGATAAAAAAATAAAATTGATAGATAGTATACAGGTAAAAAAATTGCTAAAATAATTTTAGAAAAAATTTTTACAAGCCTGCCAAAAAAGTGTAAAAATATAAAAAATATATTGAATAAAAACATAAAAAGTATTAAAATAAAGGAGTTCAATAATAAAAATCTGGAGGGGTTTCATGAAAACAGAAACAGTGGCAGATAATTTGAAACTTTTACAAAAAGGAAGTGGAAAGTTATATCTGTTATGTATAGTTGTGGGAACTTTGACAGGGGTTACAGTATCACTCTATAGATTAGCTTTAAATTATATTAATCATTTTAGAGAGCTAATGATAAAGAACTCTTTGATAGAAGGAACACACACTATATTTATTATTTGGTTATCTTTTATTTTAATAGGACTTTTAGTAGATTATATATCTAAAAAATATCCTAAGATTTCCGGAAGTGGTATACCACAAGTAAAGGGAATATTATTAAGAAAGTTAGATTATATAAAGTGGTTCCAAGAGCTTATAGCTAAATTTATAACTGGACTTATGGGAATTGGAGCTGGTCTTTCATTGGGAAGAGAGGGGCCATCAGTACAATTAGGTTCATATATTGGTTTTGGAATTACTAAAATATTTAAAAGAGATAGTATAGAGAAAAAATATTTAATTACAAGTGGTTCAAGTGCAGGATTAGCTGGTGCTTTCGGAGCTCCTCTTTCAGGAGTAATTTTTGCTTTAGAGGAATTACATAAGTATATTTCTGCTAAACTATTGATATGTACATTTTTAGCTAGTATAGCTTCTGATTTTGTTGGAAGAAGAATATTTGGAATGAATCCATCATTTAATTTAATAGCTAGTTATCCTAAAAATATTAATCCATATTATCAGTTTGCACTATATATTATCCTAGGGATTATTATAGCTTTTTTTGGAAAATTATTTACAACTACATTAATAAAAGTACAAGATCATTTCAAGGAGTTAAAGCTTTCAAGATGGCTAAAGATTAGCTTTGTAATGTCAACTTCTTTACTATTATGCTATTTGCTTCCAGAAGTTACTGGAGGAGGTCATGAACTAGTAGAGGGAATGGCTGGTGGAACTAGGACAATAAAGTTATTAATAATAATATTTTTAATAAAACTTTTTTTTACAGCATTAAGCTATGCAACAGGATTTGCAGGTGGAATATTTTTACCAATGTTGGTATTGGGAGCTATTATTGGAAAAATATATGGATTAACTTTGATGAAATATCTTGGAATAGGAATAGAATATGTTCCACATTTTATGGTTTTAGGAATGGCTGGTTACTTTGTAGCTGTTGTAAGAGCTCCAATAACTGGAGCAGTACTTATTTTAGAGATGACTGGGAATTTTGATCATTTATTAGCATTAGTTACTGTATCGGTTATAGCTTACTATGTAACTGATCTTTTAGGTTTAGAACCTATATATGAGATACTGTTTAAACGTATGCCAAAAGATACTCCAATGATCGAGGAGAAAAATGAGAAAAAGACAGTAATCTCTATACCTATAATGGCTGAATCTGAATTAGATGGGAAAAAAATATCAGAAATAAAATGGGCTGAAGATGTTTTGGTAGTTGCTATTACAAGGAATGATCATGAGATAATTCCTAAAGGAAATACTGAGATAGAAAGTGGAGATGTGTTGACACTTCTTTTACCAGAAAATAAAGTTTATAATATGAAAGAAATGTTATACAAGCAAGGTGGAAATTAAAATAAAAAGGACTTGATCTTCAAGTCCTTTTTATTTAGTTATATCTATATAAAATATTTTGGGGAAAGATTTAGTATGTATTAAGTATACCATTAGTTAATGTCAAAAGTGTTACAAATATAGGTAATTTAAATAATTATTAAATATCAAAGCAAAAGGTAAAGTTTCGAGGTGTTTTATTTTTAGAATAAATTGAAAGTTTACGAATATGCTCAAAGGATGTACCACAACATCCCCCAATAAAATTAAGCTCACTATTTTCAATTAAACTTTTTAAATTTTCTAACATTATTTCAGGAGTTTCAGGATAATATTCATTTATATCAGGAAAACCAGCATTTGGATGTAAAGATATAGGTTTTGTAGTTAAACTTTCAAGAAGCTTGATAAAAATTTTTATTCCTTTAGAGCCGAAAGAGCAATTAAAACCAAAAGAGACAACAAATTTTCTGTCTAAGTTACAGACAAGATATTTTATATCTTGCCCAGTAAAAATTTTTCCATTTTTATTAATAGTAAAAGATAACATAACAGGAAGAAATATATTTCTTTTATGAAAAATATCCTCTATGACAGAGATAATACATTGAGCATTTAGATAGTCATAAATTGTTTCAATTAGAAGAATATTAACACCCCCATCAATTAAACCATTGATATGTTTATAGTAGGTTGATTTTAAAATATTAAAATTTTTTTCAATTTCAGATAAATTTTTATATTTAGAAAGGGATGTATTGGTAGGCCCAATAGAACCAGCTACATAGATTTTTTTCATAGAGATATCAGCACTTTCTCGAGCTATCTTTGCTCCCTCCTTAGATAAAGTATAAACCATATCAATAAATTTAGGATTTTGGAGAGCTATATTAGAGCAGTTAAAGGTATTAGTTTTTAAAATATCAGCACCAGCTTCAATGTATTTTTGGTGAATATTTTTAATGAGCTCTGGATAAGATAAATTTAAAGCTTCATAATAATTACCCTTTATAAGAAAATATTTTGATGGTATGTGATAGCTTTTAATAGTAGTACCCATAGCTCCATCCATTATTAGTATCCTTTTTTTTAAATCTTCTAAGAATGTCATATATTGCCTCATTAATATTAAATATAATTTCATTAATTCTATCATAGTTATTTTTTGATGTCAATGAATGCTTGATTATCTTTAGAAAAAATGTTTTAATGATATAGGAGGTAAAAATGAGTTTAAATAGAAAAGAGTTAAGTATTTTAGAAGAGTTAAATAAAAGTATTAAAATTTCTCTTACCTATTTTGCTGAAAAGTATAATGTTAGTGAAAGAAACATAAGATATAGTATAGAAAATTTAAACTATTATCTTCTAAAGTTTTCATTAGCAGAAATAAAAATAAAAAAAGGTGAGGTATATTGGAGTATAGAGCAAGAAAATTTAAAAAATTTTATAGAAAGTATTGATATAGAAAATTATATTTTTTCAAAGGAAGAAAGAGAGAACTATATTTTAATTAGTTATCTTTTTTCGGAAAAAACAAAAATTACAGACATAGAGAAATATTTAAAGATAAGTAGACCTACTATAAAAAAAGATTTACTATCATTAGATGGCTATTTAAAAGAATTTGAAGTAGGTTTTATAAGAGAAGAGAATACAATTTTTATAGTTGGTAAGGAGAAAAAGTTAAGGCATTTAAAGTTATTAAAGCTTTTGGAATATTTGGATATAAAGAATGGAAAAGTTGAGTATTTAGAAAAAATATATCTTACTGAAAAAAAAGAGTTAGAGATAGTAAAAAGGTATTTAGAAAAATTTGATATACCTAAATATTATAATATTATTTTACAAATAGAAAGAGAATTAAAAGTTGAATTTGATACTAAATTTAAAAAATTGATGTGTATATATTTAATTTCAACAATAGAGAGAATTGATAAAAATTTTATTATAACTAAAAAAGATAATAGTAAGTTTTTAAGTCAATTAACAGACTAAAAAATTATTAAAAATATTTTGAAAAATATTATTCCAGAAGAGTTGGAATTTGAATTTTTACATCTTACAGAGTATTTTATAAGCGGTTATTACTCTCATGATTTTTCAGAGAACATTTATTTGGTTGAGAGTTTTATAGATGCATTTTGTGGAAAAATAAAAAAAGAATTAGAGTTTGAATTTTTTAATTCTCAAGATTTTAGAGAAGAAGTTTTGAAATATTTATTGCCAGCAGTTTACAGGATAAAAAACAATTTTTTCTTATTAAAAAAGGATGAGAAACCTGATGTGGATAAAGATATATATACTATTGTAAAGAGTGTGGTTTTAGATTGTAATCATATTTTAAAAGAACCATTTAGAGAGGATGAAATATATTTTCTTACTAATAAAATAGAAAAGTATATAGAGATAGAGCAAGATAAAAAAATTTCATTTAAAAAATTATTGGAAATTATAAAAAAGTGTAGTCTAGATTTAGATGAAAAAAAGCTGAAAGAAGAGATAATAAAAGTATTTAAAGATAAGATAGAGTTTGAATAAATTTATATTTGAGAATTTACCTTAAATTTTATTTCAAAAAAAATTGAAAATTATTTGATATTAACAAAAAAATATCTTAAATATATAATAAATGTATTAATATAATATAGGAGGTTCTCAAATATGAGTAAAAAAGTTGGGTTTTGGGAGTTTTTTCAAGGATTGGGAAAAACATTTATGTTACCAGTATCATTATTGGCTGCATGTGGAATTATGTTGGGGATAGGAAGTTCATTTGCTAGTTCAGTTACGGCTGAAATACTTCCATTTTTAAAAATTCCAGCAATAAAATTATTTTTTGAATTTATGTCTACTGTTGGTTCATTTGCTTTTTCAAATTTACCAATAATGTTTGCAATGGCAATACCTTTAGGGCTTGCAAGACAAGATAAAGGGGTTGCAGCTTTTTCAGGGTATGTAGGATTTGTAATGTCAAGTATGACAGCAAATTTCTTTTTAAAAGTGACAGGTACTTTGGCAACTCCAGAAAATATGAAAGCTGCGGGTCAAGCTATGGTTTTTGGAATTCAAAGTATAGATATAGGAGTACTTGGTGGAGTAATCATAGGAGTTATAGTATACAAAATACACGATAAATTTTGTGAAATTAAACTTCCAGATGCTCTAGCTTTCTTTGGAGGAGCGAGATTTGTACCAATTGCCACAGCTGTGATTGTTGGAGTTGTTGGGCTGGTAATTCCACTTATTTGGCCTTTCTTCAACGGTATAATTATAAAAATAGGAGATTTAATAAGTAAAGCTGGTATTTTTGGTCCATTTTTATTTGGAGCTGGAGAGGGAGTTTTAAGACCTTTCGGATTACATCATATATTAGTTGCTATGATAAGATTTACTTCAGCTGGAGGAGAGGCTATTATAAATGGAGAACCAGTTTATGGAGCGTTAAATATTTTCTATAGAGAGTTTGCTAATGGAATATTAGATCCAAATGTGACTAGGTTTTTATCTCAAGGAAAAATGCCTTCATATATGTTTGGATTACCAGCAGTAGCATTAGCTATTTATAACACAGCTAGACCAGAGAATAAAAAAAGAATAAAAGGACTTTTAGTTTCAGGTATTGTAGCTTGTGTAATAGGAGGTATAACAGAACCATTAGAGTTTATATTCTTATTTATATCTCCAATACTATATCTTTTCCATTGTATAATGGTAGGATTAGGTTTTATGACAATGGGGATTTTAAAAGTTGCAATAGGAAATACAGATGGAAATCTAATAGATTTTATTGTTTTTGGAGTTTTACAAGGATTTAGAACAAAGTGGTATCTAGTAATACCAGTGGGAGTAATTTGGTTTATAATATATTATTTTGTATTTAAATATGTTATTTTAAAATTTGACTTAAAAACACCAGGAAGAGAGAAAGTAACAGATAATTCTGAGATAAAATTAGGTGGATTTGATGCTGAAAGACTGCTAAAAGCTTTAGGTGGTAAAGAAAATATAGTATCATTAGATAACTGTATTACAAGATTGAGATTAGTAGTTAATGATATGGGACTTATAAACGAGGAGGAAATAAAAGCAACTGGAGCTATTGCAATAGTAAAATTAGATGAATATAATTTACAAGTTGTAATTGGACCACAAGTGCATGTTGTAAAAAATAAATTAGATAAACTTATTAAATAATGTAGGTGATAAGATGAATTTTGATACTGTCATTGATAGAAGAGGTACTTATTGTACACAATGGGACTATATAAAAGATAGATTTGGAAAAGAAGAGTTGCTTCCATTTACAATTTCAGATATGGATTTTCAAGTTCCAGAAGAGATAACAAAAGCTCTAATAGAGCGAATTAAACATGGGGTATTTGGGTATAGTAGATGGAATAATGAGGATTTTAAAAATTCAATAGAGAGATGGTATAAGGATAGATTTGATTATCAAATAGATAAAGAGTGGATATTATATGCACCAAGTGTAATCTATTCAGTAGCAAAGTTTATTGAGATGAAATCTCAAAAAGGTGATGGTATACTTATATTAAATCCTGCATATGATGGATTTTTTAAAGTAATAGCAGATAACGATAGAAAAATTATATCTTCGTCTTTAATTAAAAAAAATAATAATTATGAAATAGATTTTAAAGATTTTGAAAATAAATGTAAAATTTCTAAAATATTTTTAATGTGTAGTCCTCACAATCCAATTGGAAAAGTATGGAGTAGAGAGGAGCTAGAAAAAATAATATCTATATGTAAAAAATACAATGTTTTCATTATATCTGATGAGATACATATGGATATTGTATATGGTGGAAAACATATACCTATATTAAAATTAGAAAAAGAGTATATAAAAAATATGGTAATATGTACAGCAGCCTCTAAGACTTTTAATACTCCATCATTAGGAGGAGCATATATTTTATGTACCGATTTTAAAGATAGAGATGAGTATTTGAGAATATTAAAAAATAAAGAGGCACTCTCTTCACCAAGTATTTTAGGAATAATAGCAACAATTACTGCCTATAATAAATGTGGATACTGGGTAGATGAGTTATTAAAGTATACGAAAAAAAATATAGAGTATGTAAAGAAATATTTAGAGAAAAATATACCGGAATTAAATTGTGATATACCAGATGGATGTTATTTTGCTTGGATAGATTTTTCAAAATTAGCTGTAAGTAGCGAAGAGTTTCAAAAGGCTTTAATAGATATAGGAAAGGTTGCTATAATGCCAGGAGCTACATATGGAGAAGAAGGAAAAATGTTTTTAAGATTTAATGTTGGATGTTCTAGAGAAAAGGTTGAACAAGGACTTTTGGGAATAAAGATAGCAGTGGAGAGTTTAAAAAATAGATGAAAAGCCTTTATTTATTTCCTGTTATAGAGTATACTTGTATTATACTGGGAACTTAATTGATATCATTATAGAGGGGGAATTAAAATGGTTAATCAATATAATAAAGATGGTAAAAAAGAGGGACTATGGATTAAAACCTATGATAATGGTGTTATTCAAGAAGAGAAGAACTATGTTAATGGTGTTAGAGAGGGAGAGTATAAATCTTACTATATGAATGGACAAGTAGAAACGAGAAAGTTTTATAAAAATGGAAATATAGATGGAGTATATGAAACCTATTATGTAGATGGAAAAGTAAGTTCTATACGTCATTTAGTTGATGGTGAAGTTAAGGGATTATGTGAAGAGTATTATCCAAATGGAAAATTGAAAAGAACAGCTTTTTATGAGACAACATCTACTACCAGTAGAAATATAAAGTACTATCCTAATGGTCAATTAAAAATGAGTGTAAATTTAAAAAATGGGGCTATGTTTGGTCCTTATAAAGAGTATTATTCAAATGGAACTCTTCATTTAGAGTGTCATTATATAGATCATGGGAAACTCCATGGAAGATATAGAGAGTTCGATACAACAGGTAAATTATTAAAGGATTGTACCTATATAGAGGGAATGGAACAAAAAAATAAAAATATTTAAAAAAATATAAGTGAGTAGAGAAAACTTTAGGAAATTAGTATTATATAAAAGTGTGGAGCTAATTTAAAAAGTATTTTCTCTACTTTTTATTTAATAAATAGCTTTTATGAGAAATAAAAGTAATTAAATATAAAGTTGCTTAAAGTTTATAAATATGCTAAAGTATTCTTGAATAATAAATTTTGTGGAGGGAAAAATGGAAAGCTTAGTAAAAAAAGTAGCAGCAATACATGATTTATCAGGATATGGAAGAGCATCATTAACTACTATTATTCCAATTTTATCAAATATGAAAGTACAGGTTTGTCCTGTTCCAACAGCAATACTATCAACGCATACTGGTGGCTTTGAAGGATATAGCTTTATAGATTTAACAGATTATATGCAAGAGCATATAAATCATTGGAAAAAATTAGAACTAGAATTTGATTGTATATATTCTGGTTTTTTAGGTTCACCAAAGCAGATAGAGATTGTAGCAGATTTTATAGATTTTTTTGGTAAAAAAGCTAAATTTACAGTTGTAGATCCAGTTATGGGGGATAATGGGAAACTGTACAGTACTATGGGTAACGAAATGGTAGTTGGAATGAGAAAACTTATAAAAAATGCTGATATTATAACACCTAATTTTACTGAGGTAATCTACCTTTTGGGGAAAGAATATAAAGAAAATATTACTTTAGATGAGGTAAAGGAATATTTAAAAGAATTAGCAAATATAGGGCCTAAAATTGTTATAGCAACAAGTGTACCAGATGAAGAAAGTAATAAATTAGATAGAAAAACAAGTGTAGTAGCTTATGATAGAGAAAATGATGTATTTTGGAGAGTTAGTTGTAGATATATTCCAGCTTCATATCCGGGAACTGGAGATGCATATACAAGTGTTGTAATAGGAAGCTTACTTCAAGGTGATAGTTTACCAATGGCAATAGAGAGAGGAGTACAATTTATAACTCAATGTATAATGGCTAGTTATGGATTTAAATATCCTAAAAAAGAAGGGGTACTTTTGGAAAAAATGTTAGATGTTTTAAAAATGCCGATGATAGCCACAAATTATGAGATGTTAGAATAGGAGGAAATCTATGTTTGATGATAATAGTGTAAGGGCTTTGATTCTATCTTTTATAGCAGGAATGTCAACTTTAATAGGGACATTAGTTGTTTTTATTGTGAAACAGAGAAGTGAAAAATTAGTTAGTGCATCATTAGGGTTTGCTGGTGGAGTGATGATAAGTGTATCTTTTACTGATTTATTGCCCAACGCTAATGAGCTTTTGCAAAGTTATTCAGGAGAAAAAATAGGGATAATTTTAAGTACAATATTTTTGTTACTTGGAGTAGTTATAGCTGGAGGACTTGATAGATTTGTACCTCATATTGAGGAGCAGCAAGGGGAAGATTATAAGCATCAAAATCTATTTAGAGTAGGATTTGTGTCAACTTTAGCTATAGGGTTACATAATTTTCCAGAAGGGATAGCTACATTTATGGCTGGTTATGATAACTTAGCATTGGGACTATCTATTACTTTAGCTATAGCTATGCACAATATACCTGAAGGAATTTCTGTGGCTATGCCAATCTATTTTTCTACTGGAAGTATAGGAAAAGCTTTTAAATATACTTTTTTATCTGGAATAGCTGAACCTATAGGAGCTCTTTTAGCTTTTTTAATTTTAAAACCTTATATAAATGATTTTTCACTTGGGGCAATTTTTTCAGTTATTTCAGGAATAATGTTATATATTGCAATAGAAGAGCTTATTCCAAGTTCAAGACAGTATGGATATATTAGGACAGCTCTTATTTCTACTTTTATTGGAATAATTTTAATGCCACTTACTCATATATTATAAAATGATTAAAGGAGAAAGTTATCTTGATTAAAGTATAATTTCTCCTTTATTTTTATTATTTAGAATATTTATTTACAAAATCTGCAAAGCTTTGGAAAGTGTAGATATTATTCTCTGGTTTTTCCAAAGATATTTTTTTAAAAAAGCACGAAGGTATTTCATTAAGCTGTAAACATTTTTTTATACATAGTTCACATCCTCTATCGTGATTAATAGGATTAAGTGGGCATTTGTGGTCAGTACAAGTACAAAATTCTTTTGCTGTCATAAAAAATCACTCCTTAAAAGATATTAAAAAAGCTCAATTTTTCTATTTATAAAAAAATTGAACTAGTAATAGTAAGTTAAAAATTGTTGTTTTATAGCTAGATTTTAGAATAAAGATATAAAAAAGTAATTGGCAAAAAATATTGTAAATATGATATAATATATGGAAAGGAAAGATTAAAAAAGATAGGTGAAGAGATGAGTAAGAAAAAAATAGTAATTGTAACAGGGTTAAGTGGAAGCGGAAAAACAACAGCTTTAAATGTACTTGAAGATATGGGATATTATACAGTGGATAATTTACCTTGTGAAATAGGAACTCACTTTATAGATTCATCAATAGAGAAAATTGCTCTTGGAATGGACATTCGTTCTTTTAAAAAAGTTGATGAATTTATAGATTTTTTAAAAAAATTAAGAAATAATTCAGAGATAATATGTTCAGTTATATTTTTACAAGCATCTAAAGAGGTAATTTTAAATAGATATAATCTCACTAGAAGAAAACATCCAGTAGAAGAGAGTACTTTACTTCAAAGTATTAGAAAAGAGAGAGAGATAATGGCAGGAGTAAAGGAGTTATCTACCGGAATAATAGATACAAGTTGTGATAAACCAAAGGAGCTAATAGAAAAATTAAAAATAGTATTAGGGTTAGATGTTGATATAAAAGATATCAATATTCATATACAATCTTTTGGATTTAAGTATGGAATTCCTATTGATGTAGATTTAGTTTTTGATGTGAGATTTTTACCAAATCCATATTACTTAGATGAGTTAAGACCAAAAAGTGGATTGGATAGGGAAGTTTCAGATTATGTGATGAGTTTTGATATATCTCAAGAATTTTATGCAAAACTAATGGATATGTTGGATTTTTTAATTCCTAATTATATAAAGGAGGGAAAGAAGCACCTGACAATAGGAATTGGTTGTAGCGGAGGAAAACATCGTTCAGTTACTTTTGCAGAGTTGTTGTATAAAGAGTTATCAGAGATAGAGAATCTTAATGTCTATGTAAATCATAGAGAGAAAGAGAGAGGAAATTGGTAAAGGTTTTTGATATAAAAAAGGTAGATATTCCAGAGAATCCTGGAGTATACTTAATGAAAAAAAATGAAAAAGTTATCTATGTAGGAAAAGCTAAAAATTTAAAAAATAGAGTTTCCTCATACTTTAATAGAGAACATGAGAGTGAAAAGACAAAAGAGTTGGTAAAAAATATAGAGGATATAGAGTTTATAATTTGTAATAGTGAACTCGATGCTCTTATTTTAGAAAATAATTTAATAAAAAAATATACCCCTAAATATAATATTCTCTTAAAAGACGAAAAAACTTATCCTTATATAAAAATAAGCAAAGAAAATTTTCCAAATATAAAAATAATAAGAACGACAAAAGCTCTAGATACAAAATCTGGAGTATATTTTGGACCATATCCATTTGGAGCTTGGAATTTAAAAAAAGCTTTAGTTAAAATTTTTAAAATAAGAGATTGTGAAAGAGATATGAATAAAATATATTCACGTCCATGTTTAAAATATTTTATGAAAATGTGTCCAGGACCGTGTACATATAAAGATATTTTTTTAGAGTATAATGGACAGATAGAGAAAGCTAAAAATCTTCTAAAAGGAAAGAGCAAAGAGGTAATAGATGGATTAAAAAAGGATATGGAGATAGCAGCTGAAGATATGAGGTTTGAAGAGGCTATAAATCTAAGAGAACAGATAAAAGAGATAGAAAATGCTGTTGTTAATCAAGTGACAGAGTATGGAAAAGATTTAGATGAGGATATATTTTCACTAAAAAAAGAGGGAGATAGAGTATTTATCTGTGTTTTAAATGTAAGAGATGGTAAAATTTTAGGAAAGACATCTACAAATATTGATTTAAAAGGTAAGATTGATGGAAATTTAGCTGAAGATATAGTTATGGCATTTTATTCTAAACATCCAATACCTAAAAGTATAGTTTTTCAAGAGGAGTTATCTGAAAGTTTAAATCTAGTAAAAGAGAGTTTAGAAATACAGAGAGGACAAAGGGTAGAGTTTTACTTTCCAAAGATAAAAAGTAGAAGAAAAGAGTTACTTGAAATGGGGGAGTTAAATTTAAGTAGAGATATTGAAAGTTATTTTAAAAAGAAAAGTGTAATAGAAGAGGGACTTTATAAAATATATACAGAGTTGAAATTAAAAAGATATCCAAGAAAGATAGAATGCTTTGATATATCAAATATCCAAGGAAAGGATGCTGTTGCATCTATGAGTGTTTCAGTAGAAGGAAGAGCCTCTAAAAAAGATTATAGAAAATTTAAAATAACTTGTAAGGATACACCAGATGACTTTGCTATGATGAGAGAAGTAATAACTAGAAGATATAGTAAGCTTCCAGAACACGAATTTCCAGATATAGTTTTAATAGATGGAGGACTTGGGCAGATAAATGCTGCTGGAGAAGTTTTTAAAGAGATAGGTAAAGATGGAATAGCAGAATTATTGAGTTTAGCAAAGAGAGATGAAGAGATATATAAATATGGAGAAGCAATACCTTACTCATTTCCAAAGGAATGGGAAGCTTTAAAGATATTTCAAAGAGTAAGAGATGAAGCTCATAGATTTGGAATAACTTATCATAGAAAATTAAGAAGTAAGAGAGTAATATCTTCTGAACTTGATAAAGTTGAAGGAGTTGGGGTAAAGAGAAAAGAGATATTATTAAAAGAATTTGGTTCGGTTAGGAAGATTTTAGTTGAAGATGTAGAGTCGTTAGCTAGATTTGTTCCGAAAAAAGTAGCAGAAAATATATTGAATACATTAAAAGAGAAAAAATAATAAGGTTATAAAATGGAGGAAACTATGAAAAAGAGAGCCTTGTGCCTATTAGCTTTGGTACTTTTAACTACAAGTTGTGGGAGTATCGTGGCTAGAAAGGATAAAAGTCAAATAGTAAAATTTGAAAATAGTAAAATAGTTGCTGATAGATATGATATAACTTTCTATAAAATAATTTATCCTGAAAATCCTCATGATAAAGATAAATTTTATGAGCAATTTGATATTTTAACTTCTAAGATGGTGGCCTATGGAAAAGATATAAATATGATCATCCCATTAGAACTATATAAAGATCTGCTAAACCTTCAAAAAAGAGAAGTAAGAGAGGGAGAAAAGATCTATTATAAACAAGCATACTCTTTAACTGAAGAAGAGAAAAAATTTATTGATAGTAAGATAAATGTAAGTACACCAAATGATGCTGGAGAGATACAAAAATATCTTAATAAACAGGTAGCTTATTGGTATGATTATTTAAAAAAGCCAGAAAAGTATGATGGTACTAGATATTATACTGAGTTAGATAAGGATAGAGTAGTAGATGAAGTATTTGAAAATAGAAAATTCTTTTCAAATACTGTTTTTGCAGTAGTTGATGATTTAGTTATTGAGGTTACTGAAAATGAACTAGAGGAGGTAAAGGATATACCTTATCCTCTTTACTTAGCGACAGATAGTATTCCTATGGAAAAATTAGAAGGAGTAGATTCTAAAATAATCGTTTTAGATGGAAAGTTAGAAGATACAGTTATTCCTGAAAAAATAACTTTAATAAATAATTTAAAGGTTGAAAATGTAAAAGATTATGAAATTTCAACAAATATCATAGATATAGATAATCCACTAAATCTTATTCCAGTGATAGAGGAGTATCAAGGATTAAAATTAAAAGATATTCAAAAGTTTGATATCAAGCATGTACCTAATAGTGTATTGAAAAAAGCGAGTGTAAAAACTCCAGAGAGAAAAAGACAAACAATAGAATTCGATAAAACAGAGAGTAAGTGGAGGATAGAGTAATGATATACTTTATTTTTATACTTGTTATTGGATTGATGCTATACTATTCTAAAAAAAGAGAAGAAGAGATGACAGAGGGAATGATGACAATTCTTACAAGTATTAGGAATAAAAAGAAATTAGAAGATGTTCCAGAAATTTTAAAAGAAGAATATGAAGATACAATAAAAAATGTAATAAAACAAGATTTAGAGTTAGAAAATTCAATTGGAGAATTAAGGGAATATAGGAAGGAATTGGAGGAAACATACAATTCACTTGTACAAAAGTCTATGCAGTTGGAATATAGTAATCAGATACTGGAGAGAAGAGTAGAAAATCTATCTAATTTAAATTCTCTTTCTAGAGCTGTTCTTTCTGTATTGGATTTAGATAATATTATTAATATCATATTAGATGCTTATTTTGTTTTAACTGGAGCTAAGAGAATCTCTTTATATCTTTGGGAAAGTGAAGGTTTAATAAATAAGAAAACAAAAGGTGAGTGTAATTTTAAAGAAAATTTATTGTTTTCAGAAGAGGAAATGAGAGAGTTTTCTAAGAAGGATTATCAAGAGACTTATGAAAAGCTATCTAAAAAATTTACATTAGCTGATAATGAGATAATTGTAATATCACCATTGGTTGTAAAGGAAAAACAACTTGGGGTAATTTATGTAGTAGAAGATAAGAATAAATTGATAGATTTAGATGAAGAAACAATATCTGCTTTAGTTATTCAAGTTTCAATAGCTATAAATAATGCTAAAATTTATTCAGAACTTTTGATAAAAGAGAGAATGTCCAATGAGTTGGATGTTGCTTCAAGAATCCAAAAGAAAATATTACCAGCAGATATGGATGAAATATTTGGACTTGAGATAGCACAATATTTTGAACCAGCTAAGGAGATAGGAGGAGACTATTACGATTATACTATTTTAGATGACAATGTTTTCTCAATTACTATAGCTGATGTAAGTGGTAAAGGAGTGCCGGCAGCTTTTCTAATGGCACTGGGAAGATCAGTGTTAAAAACACTTACCTTAACAGGAGATTTTGCTCCAAATGAAAACTTAAATGAACTAAACAAGATAATCTATTCAGATATAACTGAGGATATGTTCATTACGATGATACATAGCAAGTATAATAGAGAGAATAAAACTCTTTACTATTCTAATGCAGGACATAATCCATTAGTAGTTTATAGAGCAAAAGAAGATACAGTAGAACTTCATACTGTAAAGGGAGTAGCAATAGGTTTCTTAGATGAATATAGATATAAGCAAGGTGAGATTCAGTTAGATAAAGGTGATATTGTTATATTCTATACAGATGGAATTACAGAGGCTGAAAATAAGGATAAAGAGATGTTTGGAATCGATAGATTAAAAGAGGTAATCTATCAAAATAAAGATAAATCTCCTAAAGAGTTAAGAGAAGAGATATTGGAAGCTATAAACAGATTTAGAAAAGATTATGAACAAACAGATGACTTAACATTTGTGATATTGAAAAGCAATGTTTAGTAGAAAGGAGATGTATGAAAGAAAAAGTTAGTATAGGTGGACAAGCTGTAATAGAAGGGGTTATGATGAGAAGTCCAAGTTGTATAGCTACAGCTGTGAGAAAACCTTCTGGAGAGATAGTTTATAAAAAAACAATGATATCTAATAAAAAAGGAAGATTAGCAGAGATTCCTTTTATAAGAGGAGCAGTGATGCTTTTTGATGCTTTAGTAATGGGAGTAAAAGAATTAACTTTTTCAGCTAACGAAGCTGAAGAGAAAGAAGAGGAACAAATTACCCAAAAGGAAGCAATTTTAACTACAATTTTATCTTTAGGGTTAGGAATAGGGTTATTTATAGTTTTACCCTCTTTGATAGGAAGTTTTATATTTTTAAATAATAAGATGTATTCAAATCTTTTAGAGGCTGCTTTAAGACTAGTGTTTTTTATACTATACATATGGCTGATATCTTTTTCAAAGGATGTAAGAAGAGTCTATGAATATCATGGTGCTGAGCATAAGTCTATTTATGCTTATGAAAATGGAATGGAGTTAACACCTGAAAATGCCAAAAAATTTACAACTTTACATCCTAGATGTGGAACAAGTTTTTTATTAATTGTTATGTTGATAGCAATAGTTGTTTTTTCGACAATAGATTTTATTTTTCCTACACCTACTACAATGATTGGAAGAATAGGTATGAAAATAGGATTAAGAGTAATTTTGATGCCATTAATAGCTGGAATATCTTATGAGATTCAAAGATATAGTTCAAAACATTTAGATAATTTTTGTATAAAATTTTTAGCTTTTCCAGGACTTTCTTTACAAAAAATAACAACGAGAGAACCTGATTTAGAACAATTAGAGGTTGCTATAGTAGCAATAAAAGCTGCTTTAGGTGAAAAAATTGAAAACGCAAGAGAAATAAATAGATAAATATTTCACAAACTAAAATAAAACAAAAAAATATTAAGTTGAAACATGTTATATAAGATTAATGTAAAAAAGTTGCAACTTTTAGTATACTATGCTATAATGACTCATATATCAGGAATCAGGGAGATTGTTATGAGAATAAAAAATGAAATAGAGTATGTAATGAGAATTTTGTTATATTTAACAAAATATGGCGAGAATAGAATAGTTCCATCAAATGAGATATCAGAAGCAGAAGATATTCCACACTTATTCAGCTTAAGAATTTTAAAAAAATTAGAAAAAGCAGGACTTGTAAAGATTTTTAAAGGAGCTAAAGGTGGATATCAACTAACTAAACCTAGTGAAGAGATAACTTTAAGAGATGCTGTTGAGACAATAGAGCCAATAATTTGTATAAAAGATTGTGTTAATGATCCTGGATCATGTAATTTAAGAAGAGGAAATTGTGCTTTACATAGAGCTTTTGGAGATATCCAAAGAGAGTTTATAAAGAAATTGGAATCACGTAATTTTAAAGAATTGGCTGAAGAAACTTATTCTGAAGGTACTTGTAGATAATAATAGAGATTAACTAAGTTGCTACATTAAAATTGTAGCAACTTTTTATTATAGGAGAAAAGATGAAAAAAATATATGAGATAGGAAATATTGAAAAAGGAAAATTTATTGAAAGAATAAATAGATTTACAGCAGATATAGAGATTAATGGAAAAACAGAAAGGTGTCATGTACATGATTCTGGGAGAATAAAAGAGTTATTGTTTTTGGGAAATGAAATAGGAATAAAAAAAGCTGAAAATTTAGAAAAAAGAAAAACAGCTTATGATGTCATCTGTGCATTGACATCAGAAAAAGATGAAATGATTTTGATTAATTCAGCTTATCATAGATATATTTCTGAAAACGTATTAAAAGACTTTGAGATTTCTCCATTTGGAAAAGTAGAAAATATAAAGGCGGAAGTAAAGATAGGAGATAGTAGACTGGATTACCTATTAACTAATGGAAATGAAAAAATTTGGATTGAAGTAAAAGGGGTTTCCTTATCTGAAGGAAGAGTTGCAAAATTTCCAGATGCTCCGAGTACAAGAGCTTGTAAACATTTAAAAGAGTTAATAAAATTAAAGGAAAATGGAGATAGATGTGCAGTTATACTATTAATTTTTAGAGACTCAGATAAATTTAGACCAAAATATGAAACAGATGAAGAGTTTTCAAAATTATTTTATGAAGCTAAATCTAAGGGAGTAGAGATATATCCATTACAATTTAAATTAATTGAAGGGAATATATACTATATTGAAAAGAATATAGAGATTATTTAAAAAAGAAGTTGATTAACTTAATAAAACTAGAAATTAAAATTTATATTTTAAATCCAGTATTATAGTTAATCAACCTCTTAAAAATTAAAAGTGATTATATGTTATTTTTATAAAGAGTATAAAGACCTTTTATACTTAAATCAGCATGATAAACATCAATCTCATCTATCTCAGCAGAAAGAAGTTTTCCTAAACCACCAGTGGCTACAACAAAACACTCCTCTCCTACTTCTTCTTTTATTTTTCTAATAATATGTTTAATTTGACCAGCATAACCATAGAATATTCCAGATTGAATTTGTGAAATAGTATCAGAGCCTAAGGCACAATCAGGAGTTGTAAATTTTACTTTTGGAAGTTTAGCAGTATTTCCACAAAGTGCGTTTATACTCATCTCTATTCCCGGTAAGATAGCCCCCCCGATATATACATCTTTCTTTAGAACATCAAATGTTGTAGCAGTTCCTAAATCGATAATTATTAGATTTTTATTTGGATAATCCTTAAGAGCTTGAACAATATCTATTATTCTATCAGCTCCAAAACCAGTGGGATTCATATTTTTAGCGAAAGTAAATGGAAGCTTCTTTTCTAAATCTACAATCATAGGTTCAATATTGAAATATTTTCTTCCAAAAAATTGGAAAATAGTTATTAAATTTGGAACAACTGATGAAACTACAATTCCACTAACCTTTTCAATCTCTATGCCATTAAAGATAGAGATGCTTCTAAAATATGAAAAATACTCATCTTCTGTTAATTTATCGTTAGTTGAAATTCTAAAAGTAAGTAGTATTTTTCCACTCTCATCAAATAATCCAGTAACAATATGAGTATTTCCAATATCAACTGTTATAAGCATTAATTCACCACCTTAATTACTTTAAATTTTCAGGATTTAAAGCTTTTAATTCATCTAAAACAAAGATACCATCTTTTCTCACTAGGATATCATCTATCCAGATCTCTCCTCCACCAAACTCAGGTCTTTGTATAAGAACTAAATCCCAGTGAATTCCTGATTTATTACCATTATCAGCTAGTTTATAAGCTTGTCCAGGAGTAAAATGAATACTTCCAGATATTTTTTCGTCAAAAAGAGTATCTTTCATAGGTTTTAATATATAAGGGTTTACACCAAAAGCAAACTCTCCAATATATCTAGCACCTTCATCAGAATCTAAAATTTCGTTTAATTTTTTAGTATTATTAGCTGTTGCATTAATAATTTTTCCATTTTTAAATTCAAAAACTACATTTTCAAAAGTAAATCCCTCATAAATAGATGGAGTATTATATGAAATTATACCATTAACACTTTCTCTAACTGGTGCAGTATAAAGCTCCCCATCTGGAATATTTCTAAGTCCATAACATTTAACATTAGGTATTCCTTTGATAGAGAAAGATATATCAGTTCCAGGTCCAACTATTCTAACTTTATCAGATTTATTTAAAAGTGAGCTTAAGCTATCCATAGCTTTTTCCATTTTAGAATAATCTAAACAGCATACATCAAAATAAAAATCTTCAAAATTTTCTAAAGAAGTATTTGCAAGTTGAGCCATAGAGTTATTAGGATATCTAAGCACTACCCACTTCGTATTATTAACTCTCTCTTTTAAGTGTACAGGTTTCATAAATATATCAGAATACATTCTCATTTTTTCATCTGATATATCAGATAATTCAGCTGTATTGTCACTACCTCTTATACCTATATAACAATCCATATCTTTCATTCTATCTAATTCATATTTTGCCATCAATTCAAGTTGTTCTTCAGTAGAATCCTTAATAAGTTCTCTAATAACAGAGTGATCTTTTAAAGTTACGAAAGGTAGACCACCAACTTGATGTATCTCTTTAACTAGAGCTTTTGCTAGATTTCTAGGTGCATCTCCAAAAACCTCAATTAAAACTTTTTCACCTTTTTGTACTCTACAAGAGTGAGAGACTAAATTTTTTGCTAATTTTAATATTCTGCTATCCATAGCATTCACCTCATAATATTTTTTTTAATTATAGCATAGAAGCTTAAAAAATAAAATAAAAAAACCACTCATTACAATGAGTGGTGAATTTGCAAGTGGCTGGGGTGGCTGGATTCGAACCAACGCATGACGGAGTCAAAGTCCGTTGCCTTACCGCTTGGCGACACCCCAATTTTAGATGGTCGGAATAGCAAGATTCGAACTTGCGGCCCCCTGCTCCCAAGGCAGATGCGCTACCGGACTGCGCTATATTCCGTCTCATCAACGATATTATAATATCATACTTTAAAAATTTTGTCAATAAAAAAAATAACTTTTCAAAAAAAAAAATAATGGTATTATATCTAATGTAGAAAATAAAATTAAAAAGGAGTTAAATTTATGAAATATGAAGCTATAGTATGCGATTTAGATGGAACACTTTTAAATGCTGATCATAGATTAGCAGAAGAAACAAAAGAGGTTATAAAAAAGGTAAAGGATACAGGTAAGAAAATTTTTATAGCAACTGGAAGACATCATAAAGATGCACTGGAGATTAAAAAACAATTAGGGTTAGATTCTTATCTAATAAGTTCAAATGGTGCTAGAATCCATGATGAAAATAATAAAGAAATTTATGAAAGAAATTTAGATTTAGATATAGTAAACTTTATTTTAGATACCAAGTGTAGTTCAGATATTTCAAGACATATTTATACCGATGAAAAATGGTATGTAGAGGATGAAAAAGAGGAGTATAGAATATCTCATCAAGCAAGTGGATTTTTATATGAAGTAAAAGATTTTTCAAAAATAACTGGAGAAAAATTTATAAAAATATTTTTTATTAGTACAAATCAAGAGGAACTTTTAAAGTTAGAGAAATATTTTGAAAAAGAGCTGGGAGAAAAAGTTTCAATTACATTATCAGGACCAGAATGTTTAGAATTAATGGCGAAAAATGTAACAAAGGGAGAGGCTGTAAAGAATATAATGGAGAAATTAAATATCTCACTTGAAAATACTATGGCCTTTGGAGATGGACTGAATGATTATGAAATGCTTAGTGAAGTAGGAAAAGGGCTTCTTATGGGAAATTGTGCTGAAAGACTTAGAGAGAAACTTCCAAATAATGAAGTGATAGGAAAAAATACTGAAAATGGAGTAGCTAAGTATTTAAAAGAAATTTTTTTATAGGAAAATTACTCTAAGATGAGTGATTTGGAGGAGATTGATGGAAAAAGTAAAATTGGAAACAGAAAATCCTTACTATAAAAGAAATCAGATAGATAAAGTATTGAAAAAATTAGATAAGGAAAAGAGAAAAAAAGCTAGAAATAGAGGAATAATTATTTTAATAATAGTCATTGTAATAATGAGTTGTTTAAATATGATTAGTACAAGATTTTATAGTATATATTCAAATGGAATATCAGTTGTATGGAAACATTTTGTATATATTTTAGCAGGGCTTGTATGCTTTGTTATAACCTCTCAAATAAACTATAAATCTTATAATAAAAATAGAACATCTGGTCTGTTATTTCTATCTTCTATTTTGATTTTTATATCAGTTATAATAGGAAGTAAGATACCAGCTCTTCATAGAATAATTCCAGAGGTAAATGGAGGTATTGGTTGGATAAGAATAGGACCAATTAGTATACAACCTTCTGAACTTATGAAGTTACCATTTATAATAGTTATAGCACACATATTGGAAAAGTGTGAAGAGGAAAGATATGATGATAAAAGAATACTGATGACATTATGTCCTGTATTTTTCATATATATGTTACTAATAAATTTACAAAAAGATATGGGAACCTCAATACACTATATGGGAATTTTTTGTTTTATGTTATTTATGAGTAGAATCAATATGAAATACATAGTAACAGTTAGTACAGTAGTATTTACATTAATTGGAGGATTATTTTATTATGTAAATACTTTAAGTGAGTTGGGAGATAAAAGTTATAAGATAAAAAGGGTAGCTAGTTTTTTAAATGGACTTTTAAAAAACGAGTATGATTATGGTATAGGATATCAAGTTGGACAATCTCTTATTGCTTTTGGAAGTGGAGGTTTAATAGGAAAAGGATATGGAAATGGAGTACAAAAATATAAGTACTTACCAGAGATTGAAACGGATTTTATCTTAGCTTCTTATGGAGAAGAGTTAGGATTTATTGGAATGTTATTACTATTAACAATTTTTTTATTACTATTTAATATAACTCAAAGAACAGCTATGGAAACGAAGGATTATTTTGGGAAGTATTTAGCGATGGGAATTGGTGGTTATATAATAATTCAAATGATAATAAATTTATCAGTTGCATTAGGAATATTACCAGTGTTTGGAATACCAATGCCATTTTTTAGTTCGGGAGGAAGTTCTATTGTAACTGTTTTTTCTGCTTTAGGAATTATAATTAATATAAATAAGAACAGATAAAAAAAGCGTTTTATCAATGAAATTAATCTTTGATAGAACGCTTTTTTTAATTAAAATAGTGTTTTTCTAAAGTTAACGATTGGTAAAACTGGAAAAACTCCATTTTCAGCATAGTTAATAAGCCCTACTTGTAATCCCTCTAATTTTTTAGTAGCATTGATAAAACCAAGTTGTAATCCTCCTACTTGTTGAGCATAGTTAATAAATCCAAGCTGTACTAAAGCTTCTTGATTAACCATATTAAACCCTCCTAGTTGGAAAGTAGCATTTCCACCAACAGTATTTACAAGTCCTAGATTTCCTCCATTTACATCCCCTTTAACATCATTCCAAAGTGCTAATGAGATTCCTTTCATATTTCCATCTACTCTAAAAGCCTCAAAGAATAAAGAAAGGTGAAGTCCACTAAAGTTACCATTTACTTTTCTGTAACCAATAAGTGATAAATCTAGTCCTGAAACATTTTGGTTTTCTGCTCCAAGTAGGTTAAAACTGAAACCATCTATTGAATCAGTTTTAGTAGCTCCTATTTGAACACCAGGTAGGATAGAAAATTGAGCTCCTTGAGTAGCTCCAAAAGAAACTGAAGATAGTAAAGCTATTCCAGCTAATAATGATTTTAATTTCATATAAATTCCTCCATAAACAAAATTCAGTTTTTATTATAGCATATTTTTATCAAAAATAGTATAGTTAATACAGAAAAATATGTGGTATAATTGTAAGAAAAAAGATATGAAAGGAGATAATATGGGAGCGAATTGGGGACACAGTTTGAGACTTTCGATATTTGGAGAATCTCATGGTAAAGCTATAGGAATAAATATAGATGGTTTAGCAAGTGGGATAGAGTTAGATTTTGAAAGTATAGAAAAAAATATGGAGAGACGAGCTCCTGGTAGAAATAAATTTTCGACTCAAAGAAAGGAAAGTGATTCCTTTGAAATTTTAAGTGGCATATATGAGGGAAAAACAACAGGGGCACCACTTTGTGCAATAATAAGAAATGAAGATAAAAAATCAAAAGATTACTCTAAATTAAAGGAGGTAATGAGACCAAATCACAGTGATTATCCAGCCTTCATAAAGTATAAAGGAAATAATGATGTAAGAGGAGGAGGTCATTTTTCAGGGAGAATAACTGCTCCTATAGTATTTGCTGGAAGTATAGCCAAAACAATTTTAGCTAAAAAGGAGATATATGTTGGAGCTTCAATAAAAAGCATAAAAAATATCGAGGTTGAAAGTTTAAAAATGGAGGAGTTAACACTTGATACTTTTGATAAATTAGCTTATAAGGAGATGGCTATTTTAAGTGATAAAAAAATATTAGAGGTAAAGGAAGAGATTGAAAAAGCAAGAATAAATCAAGATTCTGTAGGAGGAACTATAGAATGTTTCGCAATAGGTGTACCTGCAGGCTTAGGGGAACCATTTTTTGATTCTTTAGAAAGTAGTATATCTCATTTAGCTTTCTCTATTCCAGCTGTAAAAGGGATAGAGTTTGGAAAGGGATTTGATATAACAAGATATTATGGTAGTGAAATAAAAGATGAGTATTATTATGAAGGGGAAAAAATAAAAACAAAAAGGAATAATAATGGTGGAATATTAGGTGGACTCTCAACTGGTATGCCTATTAGTTTCAGAGTTGCAATAAAACCAACACCTTCAATTTCAAAAATACAAAATACTGTAAATATAAAAACAAAGGAAAATTGTGAGCTGGTGATAGAGGGAAGACATGATCCTTGTATAGTTCCAAGAGCTGTTGTAGTAATTGAATCAGTTATGGCGATAGCATTATTAGATAAGATATATGAGGCTGGTGGTAAATATGAATAAGTACGGACTTGTGGGAAAAAAATTGGGACACTCTCTTTCACCTATAATACATAACTATGTTTTTAAAAGTTTGAAAATAGATGGGGAGTATTCACTATATGAGATAGAAGATAGTAAAAATATATTAGAGATAATGTTAAAAGAAGGTATAAAAGGATTTAATGTTACAATTCCTTATAAAGAAAGTATAATAGAACATTTGGATTATATATCTGAAGAAGCTAAAAAAATAGGAGCAGTAAATCTCGTAAAAATAGAAAATGGTAGAAGTTATGGATATAATAGTGATTACTTTGGTGTAATTGAGATGTTAAAAAAAAGTGAGGTTCAAGTAAAAAATAAGGTATGTTATATATTAGGGAGTGGAGGAGCATCTAAATCTGTTATAGTGGCTTTGAGTGATCTAGAGGCTAAGGAGATAATAGTAGTAACAAGAGATGTAGAAACAAAAAAAGAGGAGTTAGAAAAAAATTTTAAAGATATAAAAGTTGTATCATATGATGAGATTGGTATGGGTGATATCATAATAAATACAACTCCTTTAGGAATGTATCCTAATATAGATAGTACACCTGTAAATAAAGATATACTTAAAAA
Source organism: Candidatus Fusobacterium pullicola (assembly GCA_018883725.1). NCBI lineage: Bacteria > Fusobacteriati > Fusobacteriota > Fusobacteriia > Fusobacteriales > Fusobacteriaceae > Fusobacterium > Candidatus Fusobacterium pullicola. The sequence continues at coordinate 88,481 of JAHLFN010000068.1, forward strand.
TTTTAATGTAGCAGTTGATGTAGTTTATAATCCAAAGGTTACAAAGTTTTTAAAGGAAGCAGAGGAGATTGGATTAAAATGTGTAGATGGAATAACTATGTTAATAGCTCAAGCTATAAAAAGTGATGAGCTATGGGAGGGGATAAAAATAGATAATAGTATAGAAGATAGAATAGAAAAAATACTTTTAGAAAGATTAAAATGAGGTGAATAGAGTATGAAAATTATGGTGTTAAATGGACCAAATATAAATTTTTTAGGTATAAGGGAAAAAGAAGTATATGGTTCACAAAACTATGAAGAAATGTGTCAATATATTAAAAGAAATATAAAAAAAGAGATAGAATTAGAAATATATCAAAGTAATATAGAAGGAGAATTAATAAACTTAATTCAAAAAGCATATTTTGATAAATTTGATGGGATTGTTATTAATCCGGGAGCCTATACTCATACATCAATAGCACTATATGATGCAATAAAAAGTGTAAGTATTCCAACTATAGAAGTACATATTTCAAACGTTCATAAAAGAGAAGAATTTAGACATAAATCATTTACAGCAGCAGCTTGTATAGGTCAAATATGTGGTCTTGGTAGTGATGGATATATCTTAGCAATAGAATTTTTATATAATAAAATTATAAACAAATAGTTCTTAAAATACTGATAGAGTACTGAAATAAAAATAAAAAATAAAATTTTAAAAGAAAAAAGTTTTTATTTTGACAAAAAACGAAAAATGTGATATTCTTAACATATAAAAGAAAAAAATATCTCATATATACCTCAAATATGGTGAGGAGTTTCTAGGGTTTACCACTGTAAAAAACCGCTATGAGTTTAAAGATAATAGTTGTATGATTATTATTTTCCTCTTTGGTATGTATGATATTGTTAGGGAGGAAGAGTATGTTATTTGTTAATGAAAAGAGAAAAAAACTGAAAAATAGTTTAAAATCAATTTCTAACAAAGGCATAGTTGTAAACTTAAAAATATGTATAAGAAATGGTCTAAGTGTGTACTAATGCAGAGCATCAGTATATGTTTAGACCTTTTGTTTTAATAGAAACTTTGAGGAGGAAAATGTGAAAACTGATATTCAAATAGCTCAAGAGGCAAAAATAGAAAATATTATAGAGATAGCAAAAAAAGTAGGACTTACTGAAGATGATATAGAGCAGTATGGTAAGTATAAGGCAAAGGTTAATTTAGATGTATTAAAAAAACTTGAAAATAGAAAAGATGGGAAATTAGTATTAGTAACTGCGATTACTCCAACTCCAGCAGGAGAGGGGAAATCTACAGTAACAGTAGGACTTACTCAAGCACTAAATAAATTAGGAAAATCCTCTGTAGCTACTTTGAGAGAGCCTTCACTTGGACCTGTATTTGGAATGAAAGGAGGAGCTACTGGTGGAGGATATGCTCAAGTAATTCCAATGGAAGATATCAATTTACATTTTACTGGAGATTTACATGCTATAGGGGTAGCACATAATTTAATTGCTGCTTGTATAGATAATCATATCAACTCAGGAAATACTTTAGATATAGATATTACAAAGATATCTTGGAAAAGAGTAGTGGATATGAATGATAGAGCTTTAAGAGAGGTTGTTATAGGGCTTGGTGGAAAGGTAAATGGTGTTCCAAGAGAATCATCTTTCCAAATAACAGTAGCTTCTGAGATAATGGCTGCTCTATGTTTAGCTAATTCATTGATGGATTTAAAAGATAAGATTAGAAATATGGTATTTGGGTATTCGAAAGATGGAAAAGCTTTAACGGTTGGGGAGTTAAAAATAGAGGGAGCTGTAACAGCACTGTTGAAAGAAGCATTAAAACCAAACCTTGTTCAAACTTTAGAAAATACTCCTGTATTTATTCATGGAGGACCATTTGCTAATATAGCTCACGGTTGTAACTCAATATTAGCTACAAAATTAGCTTTAAAACTTTCAGATTACACTGTTACAGAAGCTGGATTTGCCGCTGATCTAGGAGCAGAGAAATTTTTAGATATAAAGTGTAGAAAAGGAAATCTAAAACCTAACTGTGTGGTAATAGTAGCTACAGTAAGAGCTTTGAAACATCACGGAGGAGCAAAGGAGCTTTCAGAAGAGAGTATAGAAGCTTTAGAAAAAGGAATAGCAAATTTAGATAAGCATATAGAAAATATGAAGAAGTATAACTTACCAGTTGTAGTAGCAATTAATAGATTTGTAAGTGATACAGAGAAAGAACTTGAATTTATAGAAAAACATTGTAAAAAATTAGATGTACCAGTAGCATTATGTGAGGTATGGGCAAAGGGAGGAGAAGGTGGAATTTCTCTTGCTAAGGAAGTAATTACTCAGTTAGAAAGAGAAATAGATGATTATAAACCACTTTATCCATTAGAATTAAGTATAAAAGATAAAATAGAGATAATAGCAAAAGAGATTTACGGTGCTGATGGAGTGGAATTTAGCACTGGAGCTAAAAAAATGTTAAAAACAATAGATGAGCTAGGTTATGGAGATTTACCAGTTTGTATGTCTAAAACTCAAAAATCTCTTTCAGACAATGCTGCATTAATAGGAAGACCTACAGGATTCACAGTAACAATTAATGAGTTGAGAATATCAGCAGGAGCAGGATTTATAGTGGCAATGGCAGGAGATATAATAGATATGCCAGGATTACCTAAAAAGCCAGCTGCAGAATTGATAGATATAGATGAAAATGGAAAAATAGAGGGATTATTCTAGTATAAAAAATTCTATATTAAGTTTTTCAGGAGGAGAAATGAATTACCGTATTTTTGTAGAGAAGAGACCAGGATTTGACTTAGAAGCTAAAAGACTTGAAAATGAATTAAAAGAGAGCCTTCAATTAAAGGGACTTGAAAAAGTAAGATTACTAAATTGTTATGATATTTTTAAAATAGATAGTTTAGAGTTAGAAAAAGCTAAGAAATTGATATTTTCTGAGGTAGTAACAGATATAGTAACTGAAAATTTAGAAAGTAAAGGAGCAAAATACTTTGCTATAGAGTTTTTACCAGGTCAATTTGATCAAAGAGCTGATTCAGCTATGCAATGTTTAAATTTAATATCTGATAAAAATCAAGAAACTGTAGTAACAAGTGGAAGAGTTATAATTCTTGAAGGAAATATCTCTACAGAAGATTTAGAAAGAGTAAAAAAATACTACATTAACCCAGTTGAGATGAGAGAAAAATCTCTTGAAAAATTAGAAATAGAGAGTGGAGAACAAGCTCAAGAGGTACCAGTATATAATGGGTTTATAGGATATAAAGCTGATGAACTGGAAAATTTTAGAAAAGAGTTAGGGCTTGCAATGACATTTGCAGATATAGCTTTTGTTCAAGAGTATTTTAAAAATACGGAAAGAAGAGATCCAACTGAAACAGAGATAAAAGTTTTAGATACATATTGGTCTGACCATTGTAGACATACAACTTTTGAAACTAAAATAAAAAATATAATTTTTCCAAAATCAGAATTTGGAGATACTTTACAAAAAGCTTTTGAGAATTATTTAGAAGCTAGAAAATTTGTTCATCAAGAAAAAATAGAAAAAAAATATATCTCTTTAATGGACATGGCAACAATCTGTGGTAAAGAGATGAGGAAAACAGGAAAATTAAATGATTTAGAAGTATCAGATGAGATAAATGCTTGTTCAGTGTACATAGATGTAGATGTAGATGGAAAAATTGAAAAGTGGTTATTGATGTTTAAAAATGAAACTCATAATCACCCGACAGAGATAGAACCTTTTGGTGGTGCTTCTACATGTTTAGGGGGAGCAATAAGAGATCCACTATCTGGAAGAGCATATGTTTACCAAGCTATTAGAGTGACAGGATCTGGAAATCCATTAGAGAAGTTAGAAGATACTCTTCAAGGAAAACTACCACAAAAGAAAATAACTACTGGAGCAGCGGCTGGATACTCTGCATATGGAAATCAGATAGGTCTTACTACTGGGCATGTAGCTGAGATATACCATGATGGATATAAAGCAAAAAGAATGGAGGTAGGAGCTGTTGTAGGAGCAGTACCTGCTGATTGGGTAAGAAGAGAAAGTGCTTCAACAGGAGATATAGTTGTACTTTTAGGTGGAAAAACGGGAAGAGATGGTTGTGGTGGAGCAACTGGTTCATCAAAGGAGCATACTGATGATTCTTTAAGACTTTGTGGAGCAGAGGTTCAAAAGGGAAATGCACCAGAGGAGAGAAAAATACAAAGGCTATTTAGAAATCCAGAGGTTACAAAACTTATAAAAAAATGTAATGATTTTGGAGCTGGGGGTGTATCAGTAGCAATAGGAGAATTAGCTCCAGGGCTAGATATAAATCTAGATGTAGTTCCAACAAAATATCTAGGATTGAGTGGAACAGAACTTGCTATCTCTGAATCGCAAGAGAGAATGGCAGTGGTGATAGAAGCAAAAGATAGAGATAAGTTTATAGATTTAGCAAATAGAGAGAACTTAGAAGCAACTGTGGTGGCAGTAGTTACTGATACAAATAGATTAGTATTAAATTGGAAAGGTAAAAAGATAGTTGATATCTCAAGGGAGTTTTTAGATACTAATGGAGTTACTCAAGAGAGTGAGGTAGAAGTAGAAAATATAAATTATAAGGAAAGTCCACTTGTAAATATAGAATATGATGGAAAAACTTTAGAAGAAAGATGGTATAACATGCTATCTTCACTAAATGTAGCCTCACAAAAAGGACTTATGGAGATGTTTGACTCTACAATAGGAGCAACAACTGTACTTATGCCATTTGGAGGAAAATATCAAATGACTCCAACAGATGTAAGTGTACAAAAAATTCCATTGATCAATGGAGAGACAGACACAGCATCTGCAATCACATGGGGATATAATCCGGTTTTATCATCATGGTCTCAATTTCACGGAGGAGCTTATGCAGTGGTTGAATCCTTAGCAAAGTTAGTGAGTGTTGGAGTTGATTATAAAAAAATAAGATTGTCATTCCAAGAGTACTTCCAAAAATTAGGACAAAATCCTATAAATTGGGGAAAACCTTTCTCAGCTTTATTAGGAACAATAGAGATGCAAAGAGCTTTTGAAATTCCAGCCATAGGTGGAAAAGATTCGATGAGTGGAACATTTAATGATATACACGTACCACCTACATTGATCTCATTTGCTGTAGCACCAGTAAAAGCTAGTGTAGTTATATCACCTGAATTTAAAAAATCAGGAAATAAAATCTATTTATTAAAATATCATATGCTAGAGAACTATATGCCTAATGTAGATGAATTGAAAATGAATTTTGAATATTTACATGAAAATATAATTAAAGGAAATATATTATCAGCTATGACATTAAAACATGGAGGAATAGCTGAAGCTGTAAGTAAGATGACATTAGGAAATAGAGTAGGAGCTAAAATAAAAGATCTTGGAAACGAACTATTTAAATTAGGATATGGTAGCTTTATAATTGAATCTTCAGTTGAACTTACTGGTAATAATATTGAATTAATAGGGGAGACAATATCTGAATATAAGATTATTGTTGGAGAAGTAGAGATAGATATGAGAACTGGTGAAAGGGTATGGTTAGATAAGTTATTCCCAGTATTCCCACATAAAACAGTGGAAAAGGTAGAAAAATATATTTGGACACCATATGAAAAGAAAGAGATTGTAGTTTGTAAAAATAAAGTAGCTAAACCAAGAGTTTTAGTACCAGCTTTTCCAGGAACAAACTGTGAATATGATTCAGCTAAGGTATTTGAAAAAGCTGGAGCGGAATCAAATATACTGGTATTTAGAAACTTAACTCAAGAGTATATAAATGACTCTATTGAAAAGATGGTAAAAGAGATCAATAATTCACAAATTCTTATGTTTCCAGGTGGATTTAGTGCTGGAGATGAACCAGATGGTTCTGGTAAATTTATAGCAACGGTACTTACAAATCCAAAGGTAGCAGAAGCAATTCATAAATTTTTAGAGAGAGATGGACTTATCTTAGGAATATGTAATGGATTCCAAGCTTTAATAAAATCAGGATTATTACCATATGGAGAAATTGGTAAAATAACTGAAAATTCTCCAACTCTTACATTCAATAAAATAGGAAGACATATCTCTCAAATGGTAAAAACTAAAGTTACTTCAAATAAATCACCTTGGCTTGCAGGAATAGAAGTAGGATCAGAGTTTGAAATAGCTGTATCACATGGGGAAGGAAGATTCTTTGCAAGTGATGAAGTAATTAAAAAGTTGTTTGAGAATGGACAGGTAGCAACTCAATATGTAAACTTTGAAGGAGAGCCAACAAATGAATTTAGATTTAATCCAAATGGATCAAGCTTTGCTATAGAAGGAATAATATCACCAGATGGAAGAGTATTTGGTAAAATGGGACATACAGAGAGAATCGGTAATAATGTATATAAAAATATAATTGGGAATAAGGAGCAAAAAATATTTGAAAATGGAGTAAAATATTTTAAATAGGAGGAATTATGAAAGTAGCTATTATTTTCGGAAGTAAATCAGATACAGAGAAGATGAGAGGTGCTGCAAACTGTTTAAAGGAATTTGGGATAGAGTATTCAGCTCATATACTTTCAGCTCATAGAGTACCTGAAAAATTAGAAGAGACACTAGAGTTATTGGAGATAGAGGGATATGAGGTAATAATAGCAGGAGCTGGGCTTGCGGCTCATCTCCCTGGGGTTATTGCTTCAAAAACTACACTACCAGTTATAGGAGTACCTATTGAAGCGGCTTTTGATGGAATGGATGCATTATTATCAATAGTACAGATGCCTAAATCAATACCAGTAGCAACTGTAGGGGTAAATAACTCATATAATGCAGGTATGTTAGCTGTTCAGATGTTAGCACTAAAATCACCAGAATTAAAAGAGAAATTAAGAGAGTATAGAAAAGAGATGAAAGCCAAATTTATAGCAGATAATGAAGGTGGAGTAGAGCTATAAAATTAAGTTTAATAAAAATAGTAAAAATAAGTTATAAAAAATATTAAAAGTATCTCAGGAGGAGTTAAGATGTCAGTAGAAAGAAAAGATTTTATTTATGAAGGTAAAGCTAAACAAGTATATTCAACAACAGATGAAAATTTAGTAATAATCCACTATAAAGATGATGCTACTGCAGGAAATGGAGCTAAAAAAGGTACAATAGAAAATAAAGGAATCTTAAATAATAAGATAACTGCGATGCTATTTAAAATGTTAGAGAAGAATGGAATAAAGACTCACTTAGTTGATGTTTTAAATGATAGAGATCAACTTTGTCAAAAAGTAAAAATATTCCCATTAGAAGTAATAGTAAGAAATGTAATAGCTGGATCTATGGCAGCAAGAGTAGGGATTCCAGAAGGAACTAAACCATCAAATACAATATTTGAAATATGTTATAAAAATGATGCCTATGGAGATCCATTAATTAATGATCACCACGCAGTGGCCTTAGGACTTTGTACTTATGAGGAATTAGCTGAAATTTATAGAATAACTGGACAAATTGATAACCTATTAAAAGATGCTTTTGATAAAATTGGAATAACTCTAGTAGATTTCAAAATAGAGTTTGGAAAAAATTCAAAAGGAGAGATATTGTTAGCTGATGAAATAACTCCTGATACATGTAGATTATGGGATAAGGAAACTGGTAAAAAGCTAGATAAAGATAGATTTAGAAGAGATCTTGGAGGAATAGAAGAGGCTTATATAGAAGTATTAAAGAGATTGGGGGCTTAATGATGAACTGCACAGAAATTCTAATGGCTAGAGATAAAATGGAAGAGGAGTGTGGAGTATTTGGAATATATTCAAAGGATAGAAGTGAAGTAGCACAGATAACTTACTATGGATTATATGCTCTTCAACATAGAGGTCAAGAGAGTGCAGGAATATCTGTTTCCAACTTTGGTGAGATAGTTACATATAAGGGAATGGGACTTACTGCTGATGTTTTTACTTCAAAAACATTGGAAAATCTTGTGGGAAATGCTGCTATAGGACATGTTAGATACTCTACAACTGGAGCAAGTAAATTAGAGAATGCTCAACCTCTTGAGAGTAGATACAAATTGGGGCAAATAGCAGTAGCTCATAATGGAAATTTAACAAATGCCAAGATAATAAGAGAGTTATTAGAAGATGGAGGATCAACATTTAATACTACTATAGACTCAGAAGTTATTATAAAAATGATAGCTAGAAAGGCAAATGGAAATGTAGAAGATGCTATAAGAAGTACAGTAGGAGCTATTAAAGGAGCTTATGCTCTAGTGATATTAGCAGGAAATAAATTAGTTGGAGTTAGAGATCCATATGGAATAAGACCTCTTTGCTTGGGAATAAATGAAAATGGAGACTACATATTAGCTTCAGAATCATGTGCTATAGATGCTGTAGGTGGAACTTTAATTAGAGATATACTTCCTGGAGAAATGGTAATAATAGATGAAAATGGAGTAAAATCTATAAAATACTCTGAGAACAATAAAAAAGCCCCATGCTCTTTTGAACATATATACTTTGCTAGACCTGATAGTATAATAGATGGATTAAATGTGTATGAATCTAGAGTAGAGGCTGGAAGATTATTAGCTAAACAAATGAAGGTGGAGGCAGATGTTGTAATAGGAGTTCCAGACTCTGGGGTTCCAGCAGCTATTGGATTTGCTGAAGCAAGTGGAATACCCTATGCAATAGGACTTGTAAAAAATAAGTATATAGGAAGGACATTTATAAAGCCTACCCAAGCTCTTAGAGAGCAAGCTGTAATGGTAAAATTAAATCCATTAAAGGTAAACTTAGAGGGAAAAAGAGTAGTAATTATTGATGACTCTCTAGTAAGAGGAACAACGAGTAAGATTTTAATAGAGATAATTAGAAAGGCAGGAGCTAAGGAAGTACATTTCCGTTCAGCTTCTCCAGCTGTTAAACACTCTTGTTATTTTGGAATAGATACAGCTCATAGAGAGGAATTAATAGCTTCTAGATTATCAGTAGAAGAGATAAGAAAAGAGATAAATGCAGATACACTTGATTATTTAACAATGGAAAATATGTTAAAATCCTTAAAGGGTTGCAATTATTGTGTAGGATGTTTTAATGGTGAGTATCCAGTAGATACACCAACAGAAGAGTAAAAAAGTTATTAAAAAATAATTTCAATTTTGGAGGAAAAAATGGCAATTTCATATAAAGAAGCAGGAGTAGATAAAGAGGAAGGATACAGAGCAGTAGAGCTTATGAAAAAAGCAGTTGCTAAGACAATGAATAATAATGTACTAAATGGATTAGGAAGCTTTGGAGCTATGTATGAGTTAGGAAAGTATGAAAATCCTGTATTGGTTTCTGGAACTGATGGAGTAGGAACAAAGTTAGAAGTAGCTCTTACTACTAAAAAATATGGTACTGTTGGGATAGATGCAGTAGCTATGTGTGTAAATGATGTATTGTGCCATGGGGCAAAACCAATATTCTTTTTAGATTACTTAGCTTGTGGAAAGTTAGATGCAGAAGTAGCTGCTGAATTAGTTTCTGGAGTAGCCGAGGGGTGTTATCAAGCTGGAGCAGCACTTATAGGTGGAGAAACAGCTGAAATGCCTGGTTTTTATAAAGTTGGAGATTATGATATAGCTGGTTTCTGTGTTGGGGTTGTTGAAAAATCCAAAATTGTAAATGGGAGTACAACATCAGAGGGAGATGTTTTAATAGCTATTCCATCTTCTGGGATACATAGTAATGGATTTTCGTTAGTGAGAAAAGTAATAACTGATTATTCTAAAGAATATAATGGAAAACCAATAAGTGAGACACTTCTTACTCCTACAAAAATATATGTAAAACCAGTTCTTGCAGTATTAGAGAAATACAATGTAAAAGGTATGGCACATATAACTGGAGGGGGATTACCAGAAAATCTACCAAGAACAATAAGTGAAGGACATCAACCAGTAGTATTAAAAGAGAAATTAAGAGTATTAGATATTTTCAAATATATCCAAAAAGAGGGAGATATCTCTGAAGAGGAGATGTATGGAACCTTTAATATGGGAGTAGGATTTGTATTAGTAGTAGATCCTAAAGATAAAGATGGAGTGATAGAAGAGCTTGCAAAACATGGAGAAGAAGCTTTTGAAATAGGATATGTTCAAAAGGGAGATAAGGGACTATGTTTAAGATAGGAGTTTTAGTATCTGGTGGAGGAAGCAATCTACAATCAATAATTAATAAATCTCAAAGTGGAGAGTTACAATGTAAAGTTGAAGTTGTAATTGGAGATAGAGAGTGTTATGGAGTAGAGAGAGCTAAAAAAGCTGGAATAGATGGATATATCTTAGATAGAAAGGTTCTAAAAAAAGAGCTGTGTAGAGCAATAGATAAAATAGTAACAGAAAAAAGTATTGATTTGATAGTTTTAGCTGGCTTTTTATCTATTATTGATGAAGAGTTTGTCAATAAATGGAAGGGAAAAATAATCAATATTCATCCTTCACTTCTTCCAAAATTTGGTGGACCTGGAATGTATGGAATAAAGGTACATGAGGCAGTGTTAAATGCTGGTGAAAAAGAGAGTGGTTGTACAGTTCATTATGTAGATATTGGAGTAGATAGTGGAGAGATAATTGCTCAAAAAAAGGTAGCAGTTTTAGAAGGAGATACTCCAGAGGTATTACAAAAAAGAGTTTTAGTAGAGGAACATAAACTATTACCAGAATCTATTGCAAAGATCATTTTAGAGAGAAAATAAAGGAGTCTATATACAATGAAAAGAGCATTAATATCAGTTTTCGATAAAAATGGAATATTAGAATTTGCACAATTCTTAGTAAAAAAAGGTATTGAAATAATATCAACAGGAGGAACTTATAGATATTTAAAAGAAAATAATGTTCCTGTAATAGAGGTAGCTGAGCTTACAAAAGCTCCAGAGATGTTAGATGGAAGAGTAAAAACTTTACATCCAGTAATACATGGGGGAATTTTAGCTATAAGAGATAATGAAGAACATATGGCTACTATAAAAGAGAGAGGAATAGAAACTATTGATATGGTAGTTGTAAATCTATATCCATTTTTTAAGAAGGTAAATGAGGATTTAACTTTTGAAGAAAAAGTTGAATTTATAGATATTGGTGGACCTACAATGTTAAGATCAGCAGCTAAATCTTTTAAAGATGTAGTAGTAATAAGTGACACGGTTGATTATGAAACGGTTATGAAAGAGATGGAAGCTGGAGAGGTAAGTTTTGAAACTAGAAAAAGACTTGCTGGAAAAGTTTTTAACTTAACATCAGCTTATGATGCAGCTATATCTAATTTTTTACTAGGAGATGAGATGCCACACTATTTAAATGCTTCTTACGAAAAAGTAATGGATTTAAGATATGGAGAGAATCCACATCAAAAAGCAGCTTATTATGTTTCTACTACTGATAATGGGGCTATGAAAGATTTTGAACAATTAAATGGAAAAGAGCTATCATTTAATAATATAAGAGATATGGATGTAGCTTGGAAAGTTGTTTGTGAATTTGAAGAACCAGCTTGTTGTGGAGTAAAACACTCTACTCCATGTGGAGCAGCAATTGGGAAAAATATTCACGAAGCTTATGTAAAAGCTTATGAGTGTGATCCTATATCTATTTTTGGTGGAATAGTAGCTCTTAATAAAGAGGTTGATAGAGCAACAGCTGAAGAGCTGGTAAAAATATTCTTAGAAATAGTTATAGCTCCAAGTTTTACTGAAGAAGCTTTAGAAGTATTAAGAACTAAGAAAAATTTAAGAGTAATCAAATGTAATCATAAACCAATGGATAGAGTAAATCTTGTAAAAGTAGATGGTGGAATTTTAGTTCAAGATGAAGATTTAAGTTTTTCGACTAATTATGAAACTGTTACAGAGAAATCACCAACTGAAGCTGAAGTGAGTGACTTAGATTTTGGAATGAGAATAGTAAAACATGTTAAATCAAATGCTATTGTAGTGGCTAAGGATAAAATGGCTATCGGAATAGGAAATGGAGAAACAAATAGAATTTGGCCTACTGAACAGGCAATAGAGAGAGCTGGAGATAGAATAGAGGGAGCGATACTTGCTTCTGATGCTTTCTTCCCATTTAGAGATGTAGTGGATACTTGTGCAAAACATGGAATTAAAGCTATAATTCAACCGGGAGGTTCTATTAGAGATAAAGAATCTATAGAGGCTTGTAATGAGCATGGAATAGCTATGATATTCAGTGGAATGAGACATTTCAAACACTAATTTGCAAAATTATTAAAAAATTAAAAAGAAATTAAAATTCTTTGAGTTTTCTTAGTCAAATTTTGTAGTTGATCAATCTATAAGGAGAAGAGAGAATGAAAATATTAGTAGTTGGAAGCGGTGGAAGAGAACATACTATCTGTTGGAAAGTAAGTCAAAATGAGAAGGTAGAAAAAGTTTATTGTGCTCCTGGAAATGGAGGAACAGAACTACTTGAAAAGGGAGAGAATGTAAATCTAAATGGTGTAGATGAAATTCTTAATTTTGTTAAAGAAAAAAATATAGATTTAACTATTGTTGGAAGTGAAGAGCTTTTAGTAGATGGTATAGTTGATAAATTCCAAGCTGAAGGATTAAGAATTTTTGGACCAGATAAAAAAGCTGCATTACTTGAAGGCTCAAAAGCTTTTGCTAAAGATTTTATGAAAAAATATGGAGTAAAAACAGCAGCTTATGAAGTGTTCAATGAAGCTGATAAAGCTAAAGAGTACATAAAAACATGTGATTTTCCATTGGTAGTAAAAGCTAGTGGACTTGCTGCTGGAAAGGGAGTTCTTATTTGTCAAAATCTTGAAGAGGCATTAAAAGCTGTAGATGAGATAATGATTGATAAAGTTTTTAATAGTGCTGGAGAGCAAATAGTAGTTGAAGAGTTCTTAGATGGAGTGGAAGCTTCTATCTTATCAGTAACAGATTCTAATACTATACTTCCTTTTATTTCAGCTAAGGACCATAAGAAGATAGGGGAAAAGGAAACAGGACTTAACACTGGTGGAATGGGAACAATTGCTCCAAATCCTTATGTAACCAAAGAGGTTTATGATAAATTTATAACTGAGATAATGAATCCTACTCTTGAAGGAATAAAAGCTGAAGGAATGGATTTTGCTGGATTTATCTTCTTTGGACTTATGATAACTTCAAAGGGAGTTTATCTACTTGAATACAATATGAGATTGGGAGATCCAGAAACACAAGTTGTCTTACCACTGTTAGAATCAGATTTCATAACTTTATTAGAGAATGGAATAAATAAGAAACTTTCTACTACTGAGGTAAAGTGGAGTACTAAATCGGCCTGTTGTGTAGTGCTTGCATCTGGGGGATACCCTGAAAAATACAATAAAGGTTATGAGATAACTGGAATGGATAAGGTAGAGAATATGGTGTTTGTAGCGGGAGCTAAAATTGAAAATGGAAAACTTCTTACAAATGGAGGCAGGGTAATCAATGTGGTAGCACTAGGAGATACTCTCGAAGAAGCTAGAGCTAAAGCTTATTATGATGCTGAACAAGTAAATTTTGAAAAGAAATATTTCAGAAAAGATATCGGAGTATTATATAGATAAAAAATATTTTAATTAAAAGGAGTTGTGTAGAAATAATCTACTTAACTCCTTTTTGTATTAAAAAAGTCTAGTTATTAGTCAGTTTTGTTTTATTAAATTAAAAAAATGTGATATAATATTTGACGAGACTAAAGTGTTTTTAGTTTTTAAAAGATAAAAAGTATTTAGGAGGGATTTATAATGAGAATGTTTCGGCAGCGTAATGAGAAGTTTTTGAGAGGAGGAAATAAATTAAAAAAAGAGAAATGAAGTAAAAAGGATGGTAGAAAATATGAATAAAAAAACATTATCTATAACAATATCAGCAATGGGAATAGGATTAAATATAGTATTAGCAGTTTTAGCTAAAACTTTTGCAATTCCATTTTTATTTTTTGATACTATTGGAACAATTTTAGCTGGAGTACTTTTAGGACCATTTTTTGGTGGGATTACAGGGCTTATAACAAATGTATTAACATCTATTGTGAATAATCCTGTTGAATTACCTTATGCTATAGTGAATATGGTAATAGGAATATTTGTAGGTTGTATAGCTAGAAAATATGTTTTTAATGTAAAAACTGCGATCATAACAGGACTTATTTTATCAGTATTAGCTCCACTTATAGGAACTCCTATTACTGTATATTTATTTGGTGGATTAGCAGGTGGAACTTTAGATATATTTGTAGGTTGGTTAGCTAAAAGTGGGCAAAAAATATTTACAGCAGCTTTTATTCCAAGGGTATTGTCAAATGTTATAGATAAAAGTGTTTCGTGTGTTATAGTTGCCTTAATAATTCAAAAATTGCCTCAAAATATAAAAAGAGAGTTGAATATAAATGAATAGAGGAAGAAAAATTTTAGTTCTTTCTCATTGTATCTTGAATCAAAACTCTGTTGTTTTACCTTATGGAAGAAAAATGTTGGATTTTCAAAAATTAATAAATTATTGTTTGGAAAATAATATAGGTTTAATTCAACTTCCATGTCCAGAGTTTAAACAGTTAGGTTTAAAAAGATGGGGACATTTAAAAACACAATTAGATTACACTGGTTATAGAAATTTATGTAAAAAATTATTAATTCCTATAGTAGAAGAAGTAGAAGATTATTTAGCAAATGATTATAAAGTTTTAGGAGTTTGTGGAATAAAAGGAAGTCCTACATGTGGAGTTACACTAACTTGTGTAGGAGATTGGCAAGGAGAAGTAAGTACATATAAAAATATAGAAGATGCAACAGCTAAGGTCAAGATGGTAGAAGAAAAGGGAATATTAATGGAAATTTTCCAAGAATTAGTAAAAGATAGAGGAATAAATATAAATTTCTTTGATTTTGATAACTGGAGGGAAAATATTGATAGAGATTAAAAATATTGATTTTTCATATTATGAGAGAGAAGTATTTAAGAATTTTTCTTTAAAGTTAGAAAAGGGAAAATTTTATATTCTAATAGGAAAAAATGGTACAGGTAAATCTACATTAGTAAAACTTCTACTTGGTATAGAGAAGATTCAAAAAGGTGAGATACTGCTAGATGGGAAAAGTTTACTAGATAATCTCTATGAGGTAAGAAAAGAGATAGGAATGGTTTTTCAAAATCCTGATGAACAAATAGTTTCTGAAAGAATAGATGAGGAATTAGCTTTTGCAATGGAGAATTATGGTTATTCTTCTGAAGAGATGAGAAAAAGAATAGATGAAGTTTTAAAAGCTATAAACCTTCTTGAAAAAAGAAAATTTAGAATATCTCAGCTCTCAGGAGGAGAGAAGCAAAGATTATGTATAGGTTCAGCTTTAGTATTGAAGCCAAAGGTTTTAATTTTAGATGAAGGTACAGCTATGCTAGATGAAAGAAATAGGGATAGGATAATGCTATTGTTAGAAAGCTTAAAAAATAGTGGAACAACAATAATTTTAATAAGTCATCATTTAAATGAATTAAAATATGTAGATGAAGTGATTTATTTGAAAGAGAAGGGTATTTGGCAAGGAGAAAGAGATATTTTTTTAAAGGAAATTATTGAAGGAAATTTAGGAGAAACATTAGAACTTCCACCAAATTTTTATATAGCCAGAGAGATATTTAGAAAAAAGGGAGTAGATATAACGGCTGATCTTTTTAATAATGAGGAGGTGGCTGAGTATTTATGGAAATTAAGCTTGAAAAAATAATTTCTGGATATAGCAGTGAGTATCTAAAAGATATAGATATATCTTTTTCAAGTAATGATTGGATTTTCTTCATTGGAGAGACAGGAAGCGGAAAATCTACTCTTCTTCAAACTATAGCTTATTTAACAAAAATATTTCAAGGAAAATATTATTTTAACGGAAAAGAGTTAGGAAATAAAGAAAGTTTAAAAGAATTTAGAGATAAAATCGGAGTGATGTTTCAATATACAGAGAAACAATTTTTTTGTAATAGTGTAAAGGAAGAAATAACTTATACATTAAGAAGAAAAAAAGTTTCGGGTATTGAAATAGAAAAGAGATTAGAAGAGATAATAGAACTTTTAAATTTTCCAAAAGAAATTTTAAAAAACTCACCTTTCGAAATAAGTGGTGGTCAGAAAAGATTTACAGCTTTAGCTTCAATATTAATAAACGAACCAAAGATATTAATATTAGATGAACCTACTGCTGGGCTAGATATAGAAAATAAAAGAGTTTTTTATAATGTTTTAGAGAAGTTAAATAGTTCAGGTATAATGATAATTCAAAGTTCACATACATTAGAAGATGTATTAAAATATGGAAAAAGAGTGATAAAACTTGAAAATGGAAGGATTGTAAAGAATGGAAATCCAAAAGATATTTTATTGGAAGAAAAAAGTGAAAGTATAGATATTTTTAGAAGATTATCACAAAAAGGTATTGATTTATCAAAAATATATTCTATCGAGCAACTATGCGAGGTGATGTTAGGTGAATGAATATGATCCTAGAACACTTTTTTTTACAACAATTATGTATATAATTTTATTAGCTATAACAAAAACATATTTAGGAGTTTTATTTATACTTCCATTTTTACTAGGTCATATATTAATTTTCTCAATTAAGTTAGAAAATTTAAGAAAAGTTTTAAAATATTCAATAACATTATTTTTATCAATTGTAT